>JAUXWL010000307.1 GCA_030680155.1 Anaerolineales bacterium | reverse complement strand
CCGCGCAAAATCCTCTTCTGAAATATTCGGGGTCGTGCGGTGGAAGGTGGAGCGATAGCGGTAGGGATCGAGAAAATGGACAACGCCCGGCATGAGATTCGGCTCCCATGCCACGCGGCGCGGATCGCCCGTCGCCGCCATTGCACCTGCTGTCGCACCGTGATACGAACGATAGCGTGTGAGAATTTTATGGCGTTTTGTATAGCCGCGCGCGAGTTTGATGGCGTTCTCATTCGCATCCGCGCCGCCAAGCGTGAACAGGACTTTGCTCAGGGCTTTCTGCGGCGTAATATCCGCAACCGCTTTGCTTGCCAGCGCGCGGATTTTGGTGGTCATGCCCGGCGCGGCGTAGGGAAGTTCCGCCGCCTGCTCCTGCATGGCTTTGATGATGCGCTCGTCGCCATGACCGATGTTGACGCACATCGTCATCGAGTTGAAATCGAGATAGCGCTTGTCGTCCACATCCCAGAAATACACACCCTTGGCACGTTTGACCGCAATGGGATTAACCTTGGCTTGCGCGGACCACGTCCAAAAGACGTGTTCTTTCGAAAGAGGCAGAATTTCGTTATCGGGGAGTTCGAACATGGTTTGTCCTCGTGATTCGTAATTCGTGATGCGTAAATTACGGATTACGCATTACGTATCACGAATTATAATCTCCCATTCAATGAACCCATTCCCCTACAAACGCATCGTTATCGTCGGCACCACCTCATCGGGCAAGTCCACGCTGGCAGAGGCATTGTCCAAGCGGTTGGGATTCAAGTTCATCGAGCTGGACGCTCTATACTGGGAGCCAAACTGGACGCCTGCCGACACATTCGTATTTTGGGAGCGCGTCGAGAGAGCCACCGACTCGAAAGCATGGGTTGTTGCCGGAAATTACAGCCGCGTGCGCGACCTGGTCTGGAGCCGCGCCGAAACCGTCATCTGGCTGGATTTCCCATTTCACACCGTGTTCTGGCGTTTGCTTACACGCACCATCCGCCGCGCCGTGACGCGGGAGGAATTATGGAACGGCAACCGCGAGACGTTCTGGGAACACCTCAAATTATGGTCGGAAGAGTCTCTCTTCCACTGGCTGTTCAAAACGTATTGGAGAAGGAAGCGGGAGACTCCCATGCTGGTATCGCTATACGAGCATTTGACGTTGATCCATTTCAAACATCCCAAAGAAGCGGAAGAATGGTTGGCTGCACTGCAAATACCAACTAAACACAAAGGTCACTAAAACATTACAGCGCAAAGTCAGGCTCAAAGCCGCCGTACCCATATCTGGGCATACATACCCATATCTGGGCATACATCCCCGGCGGCGTGTTGCTGGAAAACGCCTGCGCCGGGGAAAGTGCCCAGAATGGGTACGGCGCAGGGAGCAATCTTGCGCTGTAATACTAACGCCCTCGCAAAAAGGAAATGATCGTCCCGAACATCCCAATGAAACCCAGCGCCAGAATCAACAACCCCATTGGAATACGATTGGCCGACGAAACATCAGGAAGAAATGTGGGAAGCGCCAACGGCGCTGGCGGGGTAAATGTCGGCAGGCGCGTGGGAGTGACAAGGGTTGCAAATGCAGCCGACAGGGTTGGGTCAATGATCGAATTCATCGTTGGAGATGGGGTTGCGGGGGCAGGCAGAATTGGCAATGGACCCGTTCGGATGATCGTCACATACGGACCATACACCCACCCAATCGAGCCTGTCACCCCCGGATAATAAACCTGAATCCAGTTTCGATCTGCCGAGATGCCATACGCCGGGACTTCCTGTCCCTTTAATAAGACACCAACGGATGGATATAAATATGAACTGGGACCCGCATAAATGTTGACCGTATTGATATCGAAGTTCACCCGCACGATCATGCCGGTTGCCGTCCCGGTCACAGTTGGGACCGAACCCGTTGGCTGCTGCGCCATTGCATTGAATTGGAGTGGAACGCGAAGCATCATTCCCCCAGCCAGAACGCACGCAGTAAAAACAAATGCTGCAAATCTCTTTTTGTTAGAAAACATGCCTACACTATCTTCGTATGAGCGAAAGTAAAAAACCGATGACCCCTAATACCGCCAGGGAAAGAATGATCGCCGCAAGCGGAACAGAGTCGCTATTGTAAATTGCAGGGGTCTGGGTATAAGAGGGAACGGTCAATGATGGCGGCGGGGTAAATGTTGGGGGACGCGTGCTGGTGGGAACAATAATGAACTGCGCCGCCAGAGTGGGGTCTATGGTGGAGGTTGCAGGCGGAACAGGCGTTGGTGGGGCTTCCACGATTTGCAGCGTGCCGGGGGATAACTGCACCAGCGGGGAATAGACCCAGCCTCTTCCATTGGGCGCGGATGGAAATTCGATCTGAATCCAGTCGCCTCCCTGTGACCTGCCGAGAGCTGGTGCGGTGGACCCAGACACCATCGTCCCGACGACGGGATAGATCGTGGAACTGGGACCCATGCGCACATTGATCTGTGGTTCATCGTACAACACAGTAATAAAGATCCCTGCCTGGGGCGCAGGAGTATCTGTCAGTTGTTGAGCCAGCACAAGGGTCGGAGAGGAGGCGGTAAATATCCCAAACAGGAGAAATGCAAGTAACAGGGTAATTTTAAGTAGTTGAAACCAGAGTCTATTCATTTCGTAGTATTTTCCAAGGAGAATCGCAAAGGCGATTATAATCTACTTCATGGAGCGAAAAATCTTTCATGGCCGCATCAAACCTGTGGACGTTGCGCAGGCATTGCTTGGTGAGTTCAACCGTGGAAATTACCGGGCGCAAACATTGGGGCAGAGTGACAGGATTGTCGTGCAGGTGAGCACCCGCCCAGACGCGATGTCTGGCGGTCAGACTGCGATGACTGTAACCATCCAAACCCTTGATGAGGGCATCATGGTGGAGTTGGGCCAGCAAGCCTGGCTCGGGGTGGCCGCCAGCCTTGGCGTAAGCGCCCTCTCTGCTTTAAAGAATCCATTCAGCCTGCTCGGGCGGCTGGATGACATTGCGCAAGACATTGAAAACCTTCAAATGAAGGAGCGTGTCTGGCAGGTATTATCGAAGGCGGCTCGGTCAGCGGGCGCTTCCGCCGAGCTTTCTGAAAATTTAAGGCGCACCACCTGCGAGTATTGTCACGTGGCAAACCCGGTTGGAGAACCATCCTGTATTGCCTGCGGCGCTCCCCTTGGGAGGGTGCAACCGGATGCTTGTAAAAACTGCGGTTTTGTTGTGAAGCGCGGTCAAACAACCTGCCCGAATTGTAAGCAGGCGCTGTGAAATTTGTATATACGGCGAACGGCGGTCTTGCAGAAATGCCATGCGCATTCTATAATGTCTTACTTGGTTTTTATTATGAATTTACGAGATATTGAAGCCCGCCTGCAATACCTGATTGAAGTGGATTTGTTGAATGTGCTTCCCGGTAAAAAAGTGGAGGATGTCATTGTTCAAAAAATTGCGGCGGCAATCCATAGCAACGCCATCCCAATGAGCGACGGAATGCTGGCAGCGCCGGATGTGTACACGCTGGTGATGCACCCTGAAACATCCCAGAGGTGGCAGGAACCGCAGTTACTTACAATTTTGTTACACTCGATCACAACCGTAGCGCAGGAAGCCGGGTTTCGGTTTACAATCGCGCCAACCATTACTGTTGCCACGGATGAAAACATATCTCCAAAAGACGCCCATATCGTGGCTTCGCACCGGATAGAATCTATGTCAGAAACAAATGCAGCCCCCCTTGAAATCGACAACTCTGAGGACAGCGAAAAACTGCCTGAAAACGCCTTCCTGATCGTGGAGGGAGTGAAGGTATTTCCGCTGAATCTTTCAGTTGTAAATATTGGACGCAGGCTGGATAACCAACTCGTCATCGACGACCCGCGTGTGTCGCGCAATCATTCTCAATTGCGTTCGATCAAGGGCCGTTACGTTCTCTTTGACTTGAACTCCACTGGGGGCACATTTGTCAACGGCCAGCGCACCAGCCAAAGCGTGCTTTACCCGGGCGATGTCATTTCCCTCGCGGGTGTTGCGCTCATCTTCGGGCAGGACAACCCACCTCCCAGACCGGATTTGAAAAACACGTCACCGCTCCCAAACTCCTCCGCCGACCGTCCAACAGCTCATTTAAAAGATCGCTCCACGGCAAAACTGCGTAAAAAATGAGCGGCTCCATCGTTTTGGCATTGAGACTCATCACTGCCCTGGTACTATTCGGTTTTTTAGGGTGGGCGTTATATTATCTCTATCGTGAGGTACATCGGCAAAGCGCCTCAATTGCCAGCCGACGAGTGCCGGGTATCAGCATCGCGATCCGCCATGAGCCTGGGAAATCCATCCTCAAACATTTTTCACAACCAGAGATCATCCTGGGGCGCGACCCCGGCTCCGATATTCCCTTGATGGATGACACCGCGTCGGCAAGGCATGCCCTGTTGTCCTATCATCATACACAATGGTGGTTGGAAGACCTCACCTCCACCAACGGGACATTTTTGAACAACCTTCCGATCACCATGCCCACCGTGATCACCTCCGGCGACGAGATTCGTTGCGGCGGCACCTCCCTGACCATTACCCTCTCGGAAAATATAATCGTCGAACCCACGTTACGAATAGGAAAAAAACCATGAGCAAAGCGACCCTCGCGATCATTGGCGGCTCCGGCTTGTACCACATGAAAGGACTGGAAGCCGCGGAAGAAATCACCCTCGATACTCCTTTTGGAAAACCGAGCGCTCCCATTACCATCGGCACCCTCGAAGGGATGCGCGTTGCCTTTCTGGCGCGCCACGGCATCGGGCATCACATCACCCCCACTGAAGTTCCCTATCGCGCAAATATCCATGCACTGAAATCCCTCGGCGTGGAGCGCATTGTCAGCGTCAGCGCCTGCGGTTCCTTGCGGGAGGATTATGCCCCCGGTAACATTGTGATCCCGGATAATATCTTTGACGCCACCAAAGACCGCGCCCGCTCTTTTTTCGGAGAAGGAATGGTGGCACACATCAGCGTTGCAGACCCATTCTGTGACGACCTGTCAGATCAACTAGAGTCCGCCGTCCGCAAGACAGGCGCGACGACCCATCGCGGCGGGAGTTTCATCACCATCGAAGGTCCTCGTTTTTCGACGAAGGCCGAGTCACACGCCTATCGTGCCTGGGGCATGTCCATCATCGGCATGACTGCCTCCCCTGAAGCCTTTCTCGCGCGCGAAGCCGAGATCTGCTACGGGGTCATGGCGCATGTCACCGATTACGACGTCTGGCATGTGAGCGAATCACCCGTGACAGTGGAAATGGTCATCCAGACCCTCAACAGGAATACCGAGATCGCGCAGAATGCCATCCGCAATCTCGTAAAGGGATTGAAAACGGAAAAATCCTGCACATGCGACAGCGCGCTCTCCACCGCCCTCATCACCAACCCCAAGGTTATCCCCGCGGAAACCCGCAAAAAATTGGATTTACTGGTCAGCAAGTATTACAAATAATCGCCACCAATCAAAGCCGAACATTCAACACCCCGCAGGTTCCACGAATGCCGTTTTCTGAAACCTGCGGGTTTTCCTTTTGAGCAAACATCCATAAAATGAAGTACCATTAACCCATGAATGACCGCATCCAAAGCCGCCTATTGCAATGGTCGGCGCTCTTTTTATTTCTCCAATCAGTGATCCTCACGCTCTCCCCCGCCGTGCGCGAACGCTCCTGGGATGTGGATTACCGATTGTCGCACTGGATTGGGTATCTGGCATGGGTGGCGCTGACAGTTCTCACACACCGCGTCACTACCAAAAGCATGGCCGAGCGCGACCCTTATCTATTTCCAGCCGCGGCGCTGCTCAGCGGATGGGGCATTCTGACCATCTGGCGGTTGGATGAAAGTTTCGGCATTCGCCAGATACTCTGGCTTGGGGTCAGCCTCATCCTTTTTGCACTTGCCTTGCGCATCCGGCCAAATCTCTCCATACTAAGGCGTTACAAATATCTCTTCTTAAGCGGAGGTTTGTTTATCACAGCCCTGACCCTGGCATTTGGAACCAATCCGCTTGGGTTTGGGCCACGCCTTTGGCTGGGATGCTGCGGTGTGTATTTCCAACCATCCGAGCCACTCAAGCTCCTGCTGGTCATCTACCTTTCCGCCTATCTCGCTGACCGGGCCAGCATCCAGTTATTTTCATTTCCCCTGCTTGTCCCCACGCTGGTCGTTACAGGACTTGCCTTGCTGCTCCTGCTCGTCCAGCGCGACCTCGGAACGGCATCCATTTTTGTCTGTATTTTCACCATCGTCATTTTTATCGCGACGGGCAAACGCCGCATTTTAATCAGCGCCACCCTGTTTCTTTTGCTGGCCCTGCTCGTCGGTTATTTCTTCATCGACATTATCCACATCCGCGTGGTCGGCTGGCTCAACCCGTGGGACGACCCCAGCGGCGACTCCTACCAAATCATTCAATCCCTGCTGGCAGTTGCAAACGGAGGCGCCCTCGGCAGGGGACTTGGGATCGGCAGTCCGCTGCTCGTGCCGGTGGCCATCTCTGACTTCATCTTTGCGGCGATTGCGGAAGAAACGGGTCTGATCGGGACCCTGGGCCTGATCGCCACCATCTGGCTGATCCTTGCCCGCGGCTTAATCACCTCTCTCCGCGCCACAGACAGATTCCGCCGCTACCTTGCCGTTGGAGTTGTGGCCTATTTCGGTGTGCAAAGCCTGCTCATCATTGGCGGAAATGTACGGTTGCTGCCCCTCACAGGCGTGACGCTGCCCTTCGTCTCTTATGGCGGCTCCTCCCTGCTGACATCCTATATAGCGCTGTATTTTCTGCTCGCCATCAGCAACACTGAAGAGGTTGAACCCGCTCAACTTCATGACCCAAGACCTCATTCCATTCTCGCAGGTGTCCTCGCAATTGGACTGGCAGCCAGCGCCCTCAGCGCTGGCTGGTGGGCAATCGTCCGCGGACCCGACCTGCTGACCCGCACCGACAATCCCCGCCGCGCCATTGCAGACCGCTATGTCCTCCGTGGCGAACTCGTGGACAAAAACAACACTCCGATCAACGTCACAGAAGGGCAGAGCGCCTCCTACCTGCGCACCTATCTCTATCCCCAACTCGCCCCTGTAACTGGCTATACGCACAATGTTTATGGACAGGCGGGACTAGAAGCCAGCCTCGATAACTACCTGCGCGGCTTGCAAGGCAACCCCACCAGCCTGATCCTTTGGAATCAATTGCTCTATGGCACGCCCCCGCCCGGGCTGGATGTGCGCCTAAGCATCGACATCACCCTGCAATCCGCCGCAGACCAACTACTCGGCGGACATCGCGGCGCGATCCTTTTGATGAATGCCGACACAGGCGAAATTTTGGTGATGGTTTCGCATCCTGTATTTGACCCCAACAAGCTGAGCGAGGAAGGCGAAGCCCTTTCACAGGATCAATACTCGCCCCTGCTCAACCGCGCCACACTGGGACTATACCCAATCGGCACAGGAACCCTGCCGATCATTCAAGCGGAGTTTGGGGAAAGACAACCTACGGATACCGAGCTAAAAGCTTTTTACGAAAAACTTGGTTTCTATCAAGCGCCAATCTTGAGTATGCCGGCCGTGTATGATGTGGAAAATTCACAAGTGGAACAATTGCGCATCAGTCCTTTGCAGATGAGCATTGCAGCAGCGGCATTAAGCTCTGGCGGAGTCTCCCCTGCCCCGCGAATCGCCACAGCGGTAAACACCATCGAACAGGGGTGGGTAATTCTCCCAGCGTTGGGAATGCCGTCGAACGTGTTGCAGGAACAGGCGGCGAATGATGCGGCGCAAGCTTTCCTCAAACAGGGAAAATCGTATTGGAGTCATACAGGCCAGGCGAGTCTGAACGAGACCATCATCACCTGGCATTTGGCAGGAACCCAGCCAGACTGGCAGGGCGCGTCGCTTGTGCTGGTGGTGGCGCTGGAGGAGAATAATACGTTCCTGGCACAGTTCATTGCGGATAATTTGATGAGCGCGGTGCTGAGCCAGTAACAAAGAATCAAAAAGGTCAGGCAAAATTACCTGACCTTTTGTTTTGGCTTAGAACCTGTCCGAAAAATCGGAGTGCAGACTTTAGTCTGCTTTAAAATTGCGGACTGAAGTCCGCGCTCCGAAGATTTTCGGATAGATACTTACTTACATGCCGTTGTCGTTGTCTTTCGCGGAATAACCAGGACCCGTCTTGAAGAACTCGTAGTTCGGCGGGGTGTCCAGGGTAAGGTCAACCACTTCGCCGGCTTCAAGCTGCTTTGTGGTTTCCAACACGACTTGTGTGCCGTGGTGGTTGGTGGCTTCATAGTGACCGGTGAGACCGAGCCGGCTGATATACTCGCCGCCTTTGGCTGTATAAGCCGCAGGGACTTCATCTTCGGGGAAGATGGCAGCAAACGGACATTCGGGTACGCACGCGCCGCAATCAATGCAGGTGTCGGGGTCGATGTAGACCATGGGCCATTCGGCAACTGGCTGGCCGGGAATGATACATTCCACGGGACATACTTCGATGCAGCCGCGGTCACGGACACAAAGGCTGGTAATAATGTGGGTCATGGATTTTATTCTCCTTGTGAGATGATGGACAAACGAGATAAGCCTATTATATCTATGTTTAATCTCATGACAAGGTGCAATTAAAGTAGGTGTACATGCAAAACATGTCAGGCAATTTGCTCCCTGCGCCGTACCCATTCTGGGCATACATACCCATTCTGGGCACTTTCCCCGGCGCAGGATTTCCCTCGCAAAACGCCGCCGAGGATGTATGCCCAGAATGGGTATGTATGCCCAGATATGGGTATGTATGCCCAGATATGGGTACGGCGGCTTGAGCGACTGCCGCTGACAACCTTTGCGTACACACTAAAGTAGAATCGATTATGAAGCGAATTTCGCTGCAGCCGCGTCCCAGTTGATCACATTCCAAAAGGCGGTGATGTAATCGGGACGGCGGTTTTGGTAGTTGAGGTAGTAGGCGTGCTCCCACACGTCGATGCCGAGGATGGGGGTCAAGCCATCGGAAAGCGGGGTGTCCTGATTGGCGGTGGAAACCACAGCCAAGCCACTGCCCTTTTTGACGAGCCAGGCCCAGCCAGAGCCGAAGCGGGTGGCGGCAGCGGTGGTAAATTCCGCTTTGAAGTTATCGAAGGAGGTGAAGGAAGCGTCAATCGCTTTGGCAAGATCGCCCTTCGGCGCGCCGCCTGCGTTGGGTCCCATGATCTCCCAGAACAGGTTGTGGTTGTACGTGCCGCCGCCATGATTGCGGATGACACCGCGCACGCCTTCAGGGACAGAGTTCAGGTCGCCGAGCAATGCTTCGAGGGATTTGCCCGCCAGTTCGGGGGTCTTTTCCACCGCGCCGTTCAGGTTGGTGATATAGGCCTGGTGATGCTTGGTATGATGGATCTCCATCGTACGCGCGTCAATGTGGGGTTCCAGCGCATCGTAGGCATAAGCAAGTTTGGGAAGTTCAAAAGCCATTGGGTTTCTCCTTCAAGTTGGTTGAAAATTAATGGTTGCATTTTAACCCGCCTGCCCTCATGACGCAAGAATAAATCTAATTTTTATACAAATATCTTATAAATCTGACGGTTGACCACGCCGCAACCAAAACGCTTAAGTACCGCAATGTTCACATTGCCCGTACTTTGGCAGCCTATTTGCCGCTCGCAAGATGAATCCTTCGATGAACTCACCTGTGCCTGCGGCACTGGCGCAGGCAGGACATGCCTTGCGGTACGGTATTGTCAGAACAATTTGGAAAAGTTCAAAAGCCCCCATCCTTACACTTTGCGGTAGACTCGGCGCAATCATGGATCAACGTAAACGCCTCCTGCTGCCGATTGCACTCGTGACAGCCATCCTTGCGGTTTCGACGGCCAGCATTTTCATCCGCTTTGCCCAAAGCGACGGCGCGCCATCGCTGGTAATCGCCGCCCTGCGCCTGACCTTTGCGACTCTGCTGATCGCGCCCGTCGCCCTCACGCGCCATCGGGATGAAATCAAACGCCTCGACCTGCGGGGAATCCTGCTGGCTGTTTCCTCGGGCATTTTCCTCGCTGTTCACTTTGCCACATGGATATCGTCTCTTGAATACACCAGCGTGGCCAGCTCAGTGGTCTTCGTCAGCACGGGGCCGTTGTGGGTGGCGCTGCTCTCGCCGATGTTGTTGAAGGAGCGCCTGCCACGGACAGCCCTGGTCGGGTTGGCGCTGGCTCTGGTCGGCGGGACAGTGATCGGGTTGTCTGATGCGTGCGTGTGGGATGGCGGTCTCGCCTGTCCATCGCTCGCAGATGCAATGCAGGGACGCGCCATGTGGGGCAACTTCCTCGCGCTCGCGGGCGCATGGATGGTGACAGGCTATCTCATCATCGGGCGGAAACTGCGTCCGCAGATGTCGTTGGTGGCGTATATTTTTTTGGTGTACGGCATGGCGGCGGTTACCCTGCTGGTCTTCATGGTCTTTGCGGGACAATCGCCTTTTGGCTATTCACCTAAAATCTACGGTTGGATCTTTCTGCTGGCGGCGGTCCCGCAATTGATCGGGCATTCGACGTATAACTGGCTGTTGAAATATTTATCCGCGACGCTGGTGGCAGTGTTGACTCTCGCAGAACCGATCGGTTCTGCGGCGCTGGCATTCTTCTTCCTGAATGAAACGCCAACCATCACCGTTATCACGGGCGGAGTTTTGATCTTGCTGGGAATTTACCTGGCATCACGGCGAGCATAGGATAGAATGCAGAGCGCAGACTTTAGTCTACTAAATGCGGACTGAAGTCCGCATTCCGAATAAAAGGAGAAATATGAAACTTCAAGCCCACCTGCATCTCGATACGCATAACATTCCGTATGAAGCGCGCAGTTTTTCACCAGAGACCGAAAAGGGTGCAGCCAACGTGGCCAATGCGCTTGGCTTCCCCGAACGACAGGCGGTGAAAACGCTGATCTTTCAGGTGGTGGATACGGGCGAATGCGTGCTGGTGATGCTGGGCGGCGATCAGAACGCGATCTCAGGGAATTTGAAAAAGGCGATCGGCTCACGCAACATCCGCATGGCGCCGCCTGAACGGGTGCAGGCGGTGACGGGATATGTCATCGGTTCGATCCCCGCCTTTGGCTGGCAGCCACCAGGATTCAGGTCCTTCCTCGAAGCGACTCTGACGGAAGAACCCATGCTCGGCACGGGAGCGGGACAATGGGGCGGGGAGATCATGATCACGCCTGAGAATTTGATCCGCGCGAGCAACGCAATTGTGGTGAATTTGACGATTAAGAGCGGTTGATGGTGAATGGAGAATATCTGGTTTGCGGGTAGCAGCAGATTTTTTCTTGTTTATCTCAACGTCAACCAGTTCAATTCCCGCAGCCCAGCCGCGAGGTCTGCGCGTAAGTCGTTCTCGGTCATGCGCCATTCCCAGTTGCCGCCGAGTTTGCTGGGAAAGTTCATACGGGCTTCCCCGCCGAGATTAAGTACATCCTGCATCGGGGCGACGGCGATCACTGCCACAGACTTCCACACGGCGCGGATGAGATCCCAAGCGAAGTGTTGACCGTCCACGCCGAGGTAACGGCGGGCGAAGTCGCGCTCGTTTTCGGGGGCGTTGACATACCAACTGCGGGCGGTGTCGTTGTCATGTGTGCCTGTGTAGGCGACACAATTCGGGACGTAGTTATGCGGCAGGAAGGGGTTATCGGGGCCCGTAAAGCCGAATTGCAAGACCTTCATACCGGGCAGGTCGAAGGCTGCAAGCAATTCAAGTACATCGGGGGTAACAAGTCCCAAATCTTCGGCAATGATGGGCAAACCAGCGTCTGCACTGCCGTTCTTCTGCAGGTCGTTTTGCACAGCGCGGAAGAAATCCTGTGCGGGGCCGGGCACCCACTTTCCATGCTCGGCGGTGGTGTGTGAGGCGGGGATTTCGTAATAGCCCGCAAAACCACGGAAGTGGTCAAAACGCAAAATATCCACAGTCTGTAAAACGGCGCGCACACGCGAAAGCCACCACGCGTATTTTTCCTTTTTATGAACCGCCCAATCATACAGCGGGTTACCCCACAACTGCCCCGTGGTAGAGAACAAATCCGGCGGAACTCCAGCCACCACGGTTGGGTTGCCGCTCTCATCAAGGTAGAACAGATCAGGGTTGGCCCATACATCCGCCGAGTCGTATGCGACAAAAATCGGAATATCGCCCACAATCTGAATCCCCCTGTCATTGGCATACTGGTGGATTTTTCCCCACTGCTTGAAGAACAGGAATTGATAGAAGGAATGACGCAAAATGTCTTCCGCCAATTCCTTGCGGGCTTTGGTCAGCGCAGCTTTTTTGCGGGAACGTAACGCCTCGGGCCACCCGTTCCATGCGCCGCCGCCATTGGACTCTTTCAACGCCATGAACAGGGCGAAGTCGTCCAGCCACGAAGCGTTGTCTGCGCAGAATTGCTCAAAGGGTTCGCGCAATGTCCCAGGGTCGGATTGGAAGCGGGAAAAAGCCTTGAGCAGCAGATTCAGCTTTTTTGGAATGAGCATGCCAAAGTCCACGTGAGCGGCGGGCAGTTCCTTAAGCGGAGTCAAATCTTCCCCGGTCACCAATCCATTGGCAAGCAAATCGTCTGGGCTAATCAAATAGGGATTACCCGCAAAGGCGGAAAAACATTGATACGGAGAGTCGCCGTAGCCTGTTGGTCCGAGCGGGAGAATTTGCCAGAGGGCGCTGCCCGTGGAGGCGAGCCAATCGACAAAGCGATGGGCTTGCGGACCGAGATCGCCGATGCCATAGGGGCCGGGCAGGCTGCTGGGGTGAAGGAGGATGCCAGAGGAGCGCTTGAATGCCATGTTATTTCACCAATGATTGATAGAGTTTGAGGTATTCCTGTGCCGAGGCTTCCCATGAGAAATCCTGAGCCATGCCGGCACGCTGGAGGTTCTGCCATTTTTCGCGGTTCGCGTATGCTTTGATGCCAGTTTTGACCGCGCCCATCAAAGACATGTGATGCGCTTTTTCAAACACAAAGCCCGTGCGGTTGTGCTTGACGGTATCGTTCAAGCCACCTACTGCGCGCGCAACAGGCACACAACCGTAACGCATGGCGATCATCTGCGCCAAACCGCATGGCTCATAACGCGAAGGCATTAAGAGCATATCCGCACCCGCATAGATCTGACGGGCAAGCGCGGCATCGAAACGCGTAATCGCTTTTATTTTCTCAGGGAAGGCGGTTTCCAAATCGCGCGCGGCGGCTTCCAGTTTTGGGTCGCCCGTGCCCAGTATGACTGCCTGAAAATTAACGTTCTTCAAACTTTTCAGGGCAGTGAAGGCGAGGTCAACGCCTTTTTGAACATCCATGCGTGAAATGACGGCAAGCAGGGGAACGTTCGGGTCGTTCGCCAGCCCTAGTTTATCCTGCAACAACCCTTTGTTCTCGGCGCGTTTTTCAAGGGAGTTGATATCGTAATTAACCGCGATGGAAGCGTCCATCGCGGGATCGAAGGAAATTGTGTCGATACCGTTCAAAATTCCACTCAAGGTTTCGCGGCGGAACTGCAAGAAGTCGTTCAAGCCGCAGCCAAATTCAGGCGTCAGCACTTCGTTGGCATAAGACGGCGACACCGCCACCACCGCATCTGACGCCCACAATCCCAACGGCAGGGGCATCACGCGCGCCCATTCAGGCAGGTCAGTTTGGGCGAGTTTGACGCCATAGTTCTCAAGCACGGCGCTGACATCAGGCCCCATGAATGGCAGGTTATGCAGCGTCACCACGCCTGCCACATGACGCGCGCCTGCCTCCCAACGCCTGGTCAGGTTGCCATAGATGCTGACTGCCGTGTGCCAGTCATTGGCATGGACGACATCAGGCATCCAGTTAACTTGATTCGGTAATTCCATTGCGGCAAGCGAAAAGAACATATATTTTTCCGCATCCAATTTCGAGTCAAGGGAATAGACCGAGCCGTTCGCACGGATCGGCTCCCCGTCGATGAAATAGACCGTCATCCCGTTGAGTGTGGTCTCGAACGCCTCCACTTCGACCTCGGAACTGCCGCGCGGAATCATGAAGATTCCCAACGGTTTGAGATTCTCCACCTTCACCACAGGATGATGCGGAAGCACAAGCCGTATATCCAGTTTCACATCGTCGTTGGAAAGCGCGCGGATCGCCTGCGGAAGAGACCCCGCCACGTCGCCAAGTCCGCCAACCTTTACGAACGGGTCGGCTTCGGCGGCGAGAAAAAGTACATTGATCGTCTTGGTCATGAAATGATTTTACTCGACCACAACCCTTCGAGATATTCCTTTGAATTGGGATAGTCCGGCTTCAAGCCCTTGTGTCTGCAAAAAACCCCCGAGCTTTGGCTCGGAGGTTTGAATGAGTTTGGGAGCCTGAAGGGTCTCGAACCCTCAACATCTACAGCCACAGTGTAGCGCTCTGCCATTGAGCTACAGGCTCCATATCTGCCTGCTCCAGTGAATTCTTGGGGAGGCGGGCAAAATTTTACCACAACTAGACCTAATTCATCAACGCTTTGACGGTGTCGCTCAAAGCCGCCGTCCCCGGCGGCGTGTTGCTGGAAAACGCCTGCGCCGGGGACGGCGCAGGGAGCAACCTTGCGCTGTAATACTAGGCCTAATTCATCAACGCTTTGACGGTGTCCACTACCGCTTCGCGCTTCACTGTAACCTGCTCGCCAGTCCCCAGATTTTTGACCGCCACCGAATCATTCGCCGCCTCATCAGGACCGATCGTCAGTGCGATCTTTATCTTCATTTTGTCTGCAAATTTGAATTGTTTCGGCAGTTTCGCAGGTTCGGGGAAGACCATTGCGGCAATGCCCGCATTGCGTAACTGGGTGGAAAGCTCAAAGGATTTCATCCACAATGATTCATCAAACACAGTGACCAGCACATCCGCAGGCGTGGGCATGAATTCAGGCACAAGCCCCTTCTCCTGCAAAATGATGCCTATGACCACATCCCCCATCGCAAAGCCGACGCCAGAGATCGGATTCCCGCCCACGTCTGCCAGCAGGTTATCGTAGCGGCCGCCGCCAAAGATGGCGCGTTTCAGCGATCCGCTTGTGTCGAATGCCTCGAAAACCGTGCCTGTGTAATACAACAATCCGCGCATGATGTTCGGGTCGAACTGGACATACTCCTTGACACCCAATGCTTCGAGCGCTGCAAAGAGACGGGTCAACTCGTCGCTTTTCTGCCACAGTTCAAAATTAGCGAGCATATCCTTCAAGCCGTCGAGTTGAGACTGGGTCAAGCCAAGTTCGAGCGCGTATGCGTCCCATTTGGCAGGTTCCATTTTTGTGCGGCGGTCAACGAGATTTGAAACATCAAGACGCTTTTCGGAGAGAATCCCCAACGCATCGAATTCAGCATCCATCAGGCGGCGGTTATTTACATAGATCAGAGCCCGCTCCGGGCTGAGTCCGACCGAGCGCAGGAAGGTTGCGCCAACAGCAATCAACTCCGCATCCGCTTCAGGTGAGTTGACGCCGAGCATATCCACATTCCATTGGAAGAATTCGCGCGAGCGTCCCTTTTGCGGTTGTTCATAACGCCAGAACGGACCGAACGACCACCAGCGTACAGGGAAGTTCAATTCGCCCTGTTTTGCGGCGATCATGCGCGCCAGAGATGGCGTCAATTCGGGGCGCAAGGTAACAAAATCCCCGCCGCGATCCTCAAAGGTGAACGACTGCTTCTTGACCAGTTCCTCCCCCGATTTCGCTGCGTACAAGTCAAGCGGCTCGATGAAGGGACCATCGTATTCTTGATAGCCAAAACCCTGCGCAGCAGCGCGGACTTTTGCATAAATGAAATTCCGCAGCGCCATCTGCTCAGGATAAAATTCGCGAGTGCCTTTTACAGGTAGAATCTTGTTTGCCATGATTGCTCCAAGTGCGAATTTTATCACGCCACCCAAAATTCAGTCATTGAATTTTGATTTTATTTTGGTATAATTTTTCATACCACAGTAACGACAATGGTCGTTGCCAACAATCAGTACTTCACGAAAGCGCGTAATTGGCGGTCTCTACCGCCAGATTTGCGCTAGAGAGCGCACGCTGCGCAGTACGCGAGGTTTTTCGTGATCTACTGACAATAAGCGACTTAGGAGAAATACAAAATGGAAATCAACTATCAGGAACCCAGCAAAGACCTGTTGATGCGAATCGACATTCACGAAAAATACGGTTCTGCCAACATTGACGCGTGGACGAACGAACTGCTCCAGCCCAAAGCAGGCATGAGCATCCTTGACGTCGGTTGTGGCGCGGGAAAACTCAGCTTCCTTTTTAACGAATACACCAAAGGACAAGCCACCATCACAGGCGGCGACTTCTCGGAAGAATTGCTCGAAAAAGCACGCGCAAAGAACAAGGAAGTCGGCGCAAGCATTGACTTTCAATTTCTCGACTTTAATAAACCATTCAACTTCCCCGATAACACCTTCGACCTGTGCACCAGCGCCTTCGCCATCTACTACGCTTCGGATCTCAAATTCACATTCGGTGAAGCACACCGCGTCTTGAAGCCCGGCGGACGGCTTTTCGTCTCCGGCCCATTGCCTGAGAATAAGCAGATGTTCTACGACATCATCAAGGAAGCCACCAACGCCACCATCCCGCCCATGCCAGGTTCCTCGCGTTTCAAGGGCGACATCTTCAATACCATTGATGGCATCTTCGCCAGGACCGAACTGCACAAGTTCGAGAATCACCTGACCTTCCCCGAAGTTGCCCCCTTCATCGACTATGTCCGCGCTTCATTGAACGAAGACCGCAAATTATGGACAGCCATGTTCAATAACAAGGACGAATACGAAGCCCTGATCGGCAAGATTCAAGCCGTGGCGCAAAAATGGTTCGACCGCGACGGCAAACTGGTGATGACCAAGGTCGTCGGCGGAATTCTGGCGACGAAATAACATGTCATTGCGAGGGCGGCGTTCTTCCGTCCGAAGCAATCTCCTCATTCACACGGGGATTGCTTCGGGCAAAGAGCAAGAACGCCCTCGCAATGACATAATAACATCATGAACTTCTTCGGAAAAAAAGTCCTCTTTCTCGGCGCGCACCCGGACGATATCGAATTGGGATGCGGCGCTTTACTGCACCAGATCGCACAAAAGACAGACGTGCTGTGCGTCACCCTTTCGGATAATAAAAAAAATCCCGACCTGCAAGATGTCAAGGATGAACATCTCCGCTCCATGCAAATTCTGGGCATACCGAAGGATAAGATATCCTTTGGTACGTTCCATACGCGCGTCTTCCCAGACTCGCGTCAGGAAATTCTTGAATATTTTCTCAAACTCCGCAGGGATTTCAAACCCGACCTGATCTTCACCCATTCCAAACAGGACGTGCATCAGGATCACAACACCATGACTGAGGAAGCCCTGCGCGCCTTTCGTGGAATTACCGTGCTCGGCTTCGATGTCGTCCGCTCCACGTACGGATTCTTCCCCCACTTTATGGTCGAAGTCACGGAAGACGATGTGAAGAAAAAGATCGAAGCGCTGGCACAGTACGAAACCTACCGTGACCGTTACTACTTCAACAGTGAACTGACCCGTTCCATCATGGTGCGCCACGGCGCGCTGGCGGAGGTTCCATTTGCGGAGGGGTTCGATATTTTGAGGATCGTGGGAAGATTTGAGGGATAAAAAAATCGGCGAGGTACTCGCCGATTTTTTTACTTGGGCACACCCACAAAAATCATCCCATCCCGCACTTCAACGGGATAGGCAGGGATATCCACCACCGCAGGCATTTGGACTGCCTGCCCGCTGCGGATGTCAAACTCCGCGCCGTGACGGGGGCAAACCACATTGAAGCCCTCCAACATCCCATCCCCCAGCGGACCATCATCGTGTGTGCAGACATCGCCAATCGCAAAATACTGCCCTGCGATATTGAAAATGACAATGGGTCTATCCCCCAAATCAACAAACAAACGCTCGCCGTTAGGCAGATCCGAAACGGGGGCAATTTCCGAAAATTCAACTTTGGATTCATCGAAGGTTGTGTAATTGAACATATTAATTTCCCGACCATTGACGATGGGCCGTTGACCGTTCTCAATGGTCTATCGTCCGCCGTCCACGGTCTACTTATTCCACCAAATCGTCGCCCGCCTCACCCAGTCCATAAACGCCAGCCTTCAAAACCTTCAAGGAAAGCAAGGCGCATTTCAGGCGCACAGGACCGAGGTCGATACCAAGCATGTCGAGGATGTCCTGCTTGTTGAGCAATTTCACTTCCCCAAGCGGTTTGCCGATCACAAACTCCATCAACAGGTCGGCGGAAGCTTGCGAGATGGCGCATCCATGACCGTCAAACATGGCTTCGGTCACGACACCATCTTTATTTACACGCAGATCGATTTGGATGTGATCGCCGCAGAGTGGGTTATTATCCGCAAAAGAAATATCATGCGGAACAAGTTTTCCGCGATAGGATGGGTTTTTGTAATGTTCAATGATGACTTCGCGATATAGATCGTCCATTGTAGTCCTGTAGTCGGTGGTCGTATGGTCAAGTAGTCAAGTAGTCACATAGTCGGTTGGTCCAGTGACCGGGTGACTACCCGACTATCAGACTACCAAACTAACTCACCCAAACATCTCTTTTACTTTATAGATCCCGTTCACAAGCATGTCCACTTCATCTTTCGTATTATACAAATAGAAGGATGCGCGGCTGGTGGCGGGGATGCCGAATTTCTCGTGCAGAGGCTGGGCGCAATGATGACCTGCGCGCACGGCGATGCCATCCTGATCCAGAATCTGCGCCACGTCATGCGGATGAACACCATCGAGCGTGAACGCCGCCACACCGCCTTTTTTATCGGCAGAGGGGCCAAACAACTTCACACCCGGGACTTCTTCCAAACGATCCAGCGCATATTCGGTGATTTCGTGCTCATATGCGGCGATTCTTTCCATGCCGATGGCTGAGAGGTAATCGACAGCAGCGCCAAAGCCGACAGCTTCTGCAATGGCAGGCGTGCCTGCCTCGAATTTATGCGGCAGGGAATTAGCGCGGAACGAACGCAGCTTCACTTCCTTGATCATGTCACCGCCGCCGAGGAACGGGGGCATCGCATCCAGCAAAGCGGATTTGCCGTACAGAACTCCAATGCCTGTTGGCCCACACATCTTGTGCGCGGAGAAGGCGTAGAAATCGGCATCAAGCGCCTGCACATCCACGCTCAAGTGTGGGACAGATTGCGCGCCGTCCACCAGGGTGATTGCGCCAGCGTCATGCGCCAGGCGAATGATCTCGTCCGCGGGGTTGATCGTGCCGAGGACGTTGGACATGTGCGTAAACGAGACCAGCTTCGGGCGGCGGTCAAGAAGCGATTTGTACGCTTCCAGATCAAGCAAGCCGTCTTCTGTCACGGGGATGAAATCCAATTCGATGCCGCGTTCCATCTGAAGCATGTGCCACGGGACGAGATTGCTGTGATGCTCCATCTCGGTCAGGATGACGAGATCGCCCGCCTTCAGATTCGCACGCGCCCATGAATACGCCACAAGGTTAATGGATTCAGTGGTATTGCGCGTGTAAATGACCTCGCGTGAAGAAGCCGCATTAATGAATTTTGCAATTCTTTCACGCGCGCCTTCATACAGGGTCGTGGCTTCCTCCGCCAGCGTATGCACACCGCGATGAATGTTGGCATTCGAACGGCGATAGTAGTCGTTCATTGCTTCGATCACCTGCACGGGCTTTTGCGACGTGGCCGTGGAATCAAGGTAAATAACGCAAACACCCTGACGGGCTTCGCGTTTGAGGATCGGAAAATCGTTACGGATCTGTTCTACGTTGAAGGAATTCATGGTTAATAGTCGGGGATGAAGTCCTTTTTCAGCGCGGCTTTTTTAGTGCCGAAAGGACGAATATGCTCAGAAGCCAGTGGATACCAAAGGATGCGGTCGGGGACCATCCAGCCATCGGTCAGGAAGACATTCGAGCGGAATTGAACCGCCACCATTTTATTATCCACCTGCACAACGATGCCCCTGATCCAACCCCGAACACGTTCACGTACTTTTTCATGGTCGCAGAAAACTTCCACATTGTCACCCACTTCAAAAGTGTGCTCCGTTACGGGCGCTTTCATGAATGCAAATTGAGGCCCACGCGCAGCCGCCTTAACCGCCCTGCGCTCAACATTCGTGGGGACTCTCCTCTTCACCACCACGGGCGCAACAGGCGCAGACCCCGCAGACTTGGCTCGCGCCTTTGGCTGCTCACTCATCACCGCATTTGTCCCCGTGGAAGGTTTTGCCTTTTTGACGGTTTTACCTGGAGATGGCTTTGCGATGGAAGCCGTATGACTCGCAGGCGCTGACTTCTTTGTTGCCGGATTCTTTGACGCTGTCTTTGTTTTCGCTTTTGATTTCACTGTCATTCTTCACATCCTGACTTGAAAATAGAGACGCCCTCCGCCTCTTACTAAATGGACACATGCTCAATCTCCCCGTCATTATCCCCGCTGACACTACATCCGAGCCTGACAAGGTTTCCCCTTTCGGAAACTTCGTGAAGCCTGTCAGTCCTGAATAACTACTTTGACAATTTATCCTGGATCGCCTGCTGGAAGCGTTCACGCACGCCTTCAAACGGGATGCGCTGCATGATCGGGTCGAAAAAGCCCTCCACTACCAACCGTTCCGCTTCGCGCTGGGGAATGCCGCGTGATTTCAAATAAAAGAGCGGTTCCTGTTCCAGTTTACCAACCGTTGCGCCATGTGTACAGCGCACATCGTCTGCGAGAATTTCGAGACCGGGGATCGAGTCCGCGCGCGCCTGGTCGTCAAGGACGAGGTTGCGGTTGGCTTGATAACCGTCGGTCTTCTGTGCGCCGGGGGCGACGTAGATCATGCCCTGCCACACGGAGCGGCTCCTGCCCTTCAACGCCCCTTTGAACAGCAGGTCGCTGGTGCAGTGCGGAGCGAGGTGATTCTGCTGGGTGTCGTGGTCGAGGTGCTGGGTTCCATCGGTAAAGTAGAAACCGGACATACGTCCCTGTGCGCCTTCGCCAGCCAGATCTAGGTCGGAGAAGTTCTTGGTTACACGAGAACCAACGGCACCGAAGATCCAGTCGAGGTTGCCGCCGCGTTCCACGCGGGCGCGCTCGTGCGAGAAATTCCAGACATGGCGTCCCCACGATTGCAGTTCCACGAAGCGCAGGTTCGCGCCTTGGCCGACATACAGTTCAACAATGCCGGCGTGCATGGCGTGTCCCATCTCGTCGGGTGAAGCCGCTTCATGGACATAGGTCACCGACGCGCCATCTTCCACATAGACAATCAGATGCGAGAAGTGAGCGAGATCGGAGCCGGGGCCCCACAGCACGGAGTGAAACGGATATTCCACTGCCACATTTTTGGGGACATAAAGCAGTACGCCATTTTCAGACAACGCCGAGGCCAATGCGGCAAACTTGCCGTCTTCAGGCTTGACGATCTGACCGATCAATTTCTTGAGCAGATCGGGGTGATTCTTTTCGGCGGTGCGGAAGTCAGTGAAGATCACGCCTTTTTTGGCGAGAGATTCGTCCAACTCCACGTTGGAGCCGCCGGGGAGCAGGGTGATCTGTCCGCCGTGCTGGTCGCCGGTTAACGGTTTGAGTAATTCTGCGGGAACTACGGGCAGGTCTTCAAATGCGCCCGTTATAGGGAGTTTGAAATCGGGGGCGGGCAATAGGCGTAAATCGGTGCGACGCCAGGCTTCGAGCGTAGTGTCGGGGAGATTCTGTTTGGAGAACAGGTCCCAAGCCGAGGCGCGGAAGGAAGCGAGTCCGTTTGCGGAAGGGACGTCCGCCTGGGTGAAGGAAAATTCCTTGGCGGACGTCTGTGCGCGTCGTCCTTTTGATACGGTAACTTTTGGTTTCTCTTGCATAGTAATTCCTGTAGCGCAAACTTAAGTTTGCATTACCCAATAGAGCCTTCCATTTGTAATTGAATGAGGCGGTTCATTTCGACGGCGTATTCCATCGGCAATTCTTTGACGAGCGGCTCGATGAAGCCGGAGACGACCATGGTGGTGGCTTCCTCTTCGCTGAGTCCGCGGGACATGAGGTAGAAGAGTTGCTCCTCACCCACTTTGCTGACAGAGGCTTCGTGTCCAATGGTCACATCGTCTTCGTCGATCTCGATGGTTGGGTAGGTATCCGAGCGGGATTTGGGGTCGAGCAAAAGCGCATCGCAAACCACGTTGGATTTGACGCCCTTCGAGCCTTTATATACTTTGACCATGCCGCGATAGGAAGCGCGACCGCCACCCTTGCTGATGGACTTGGAAACGATCTTGCTGGTGGTGTTGGGCGCAAAGTGCATCATCTTGGAACCGGCATCCTGCGTTTGGCCGGGGCCTGCAAATGCCATGGAAAGCATTTCGCCGTGAGCGCCTTCTTCCATCAAGTAGCAGGAGGGGTATTTCATGGTGAGTTTCGAGCCGAGGTTGGCATCCACCCATTCGTGGGAAGCGTTCGCAAAGACTTTGGCGCGCTGGGTCACAAGGTTGAAGACGTTGGTTGACCAGTTTTGAATGGTCGAATAGCGGGAGCGCGCGCCCTTCTTGACGATGATCTCGATCACACCGCTATGGAAGGAATTGGTGGTGTACTGCGGGGCGGTGCAGTTATGTGAGACAACACCTTCGGCAACATATGACTCGTCCTCTTCCACAGAGAAGTTAAACACTTCCGTTTCCATTTCCTCTATTGTGATTTCCTTGATGGGTACATAAAGGAAGTTTTCATCCATCGAGAAGGGAGAGCCGCCGAGGTTGCCGTCAGGAGCAGCCACCCCGACAATTTCTCCAAACTTTGAATTGAACGGCGAAGCAATCACCACTGCGTAAATATCCTTGCGAGGCAGGCTGCGTTTCTGCATGTTCACAGAGGCGGCAATGCCCACTCGCAAGCAAGCGTCACGGAAGGCATACGCGAGGTCAGCAGAGATGGTGTTATAGCGGAACATGTTTTTTTTCGGGTCGTAGCTTCCGTCACCGCACCACATGCCTTTTATCAACTCTTGCAATAATTCAGGGTCAGCGCTGGAAATCCATTCGGGAATGTGTTTCTCGTACACATTCGAGCCGAACTCACGCGCAAACGTGCGCGCAATTTCAGTGGACGAGAGTACAAGCGTTTGTCCGTTTTGACGCGGAGTATTTTCGATTGGAGATTTGCCGAAGTAGCGCTCGATGAGTTCTTTTGCGTCAGCAAGATATTCAGATTCGTCCATGTGGAAGGAAAACGTCAGATAATGCCCATTATCCACATGACCTTCGGCAAAGTAATAGCCAAGCAAACGGAAAAAATCGGGCTCATAAGCGAGACTTACTTCACGCTGAACTGGAGCATGTCTGCCGCGCCCCAACGGAACACTCACAGAATGAACAAGCGCAGGCTCCATCACGGGTTGAGGGACGGGCACAACAAGATAATCACCTTCCTTAACGCTATCGGCACGCGCCCAGGTCAATTGAAACTCTTTGTTGCGTTCGTTCGATTTTTGACGGCGAACCACCAGCAAGGGGTGTTCTTTTGTGACCTTTAGTTCGCGCCCGCTGTCACCATATACACGAATATTGAAGATTTCTCCATGATATGGGCGCTTTTGAGTGTGATACACCTTGCGCCAGCGGCCTTGATGAGTCATAACTTCGTCACCAACTTCAATCTGTTCAATCGGTTTTTCGCCTGTGCGGGTTCGAACTTGCGCCCCATCGAGGAAACAACCTTCCACATAATGTACGGATGCGCCTTCGTCCACGATGATAAGCGTGCGCTCGAATTGGCCGACATTGGCGGTGTTCAAACGGAAATAGGCCTGCAGGGGCAGGTCAACGGTGACGCCCTTGGGGATATACACAAATGAGCCGCCAGACCACACCGCAGAGTTGAGCGCCGCAAATTTATTGTCTTCAATCGGAATAACGGTGCCGAAATATTCCTTGAAAAGGTCGGGGTATTGTTTGAGTCCGTCTTCGATGGATAGGAAGATGACGCCCTGCTTTTCAAGGTGCTCCAAAATAGAGTGGTAGACCATTTCCGATTCGTATTGAGCGCCCACGCCGGCCAAAAACTTTTGTTCAGCTTCGGGGATGCCCAATTTGTCGAAGGTGTTCTTGATGTCATCGGGGACATCGTCCCAATTCTTTTCGCTTTTCTCGGTCGGCTTGACGTAGTAGAAAATATTATCGAAGTCGATCTCATCAAGTGTGGGTCCCCAGCCTGGCATGGGGCGCGCCATGTAATGCTCAAACGCCTTGAGGCGGAACTCGAGCATCCACTCTGGCTCGCCTTTCATGCGTGAGATATTTTCAACGACTTCGCGGCTTAATCCGCGTTCGGATTTGAATACGTAGTTGTCGTCGCGGTCGTGAAAGCCGTACTTGTAATCACCAATCTCTTCGAGGATCTTGGTGTCGTCTGTTTTAGTTTCTTCAGCCATTTGAATCTCCCGGGTTTTTATAACCACTAAGGTTTAAGCAGCGGACTCTTCCCCTTCAGCCACTGCGTCATATTTCTCGCGCACCCAATCGTACCCCTGGTCTTCGAGGTGCAGTGCGAGGTCTGAGCCGCCTGATTCAACGATGCGACCATCCAGCATAATGTGGACGAAATTGGGTTTGATGTAATTCAACAGGCGTTGATAATGCGTGATGACCAGCACACCAAGCTCGGGACCAGCAAGAGCGTTGACACCTTCTGCGACGATGCGCAGCGCGTCAATATCCAAGCCTGAGTCTGTTTCATCGAGAATGGCGATCTCTGGCTTGAGGGTTGCCATTTGCAGGATCTCGGCGCGTTTCTTCTCACCGCCCGAGAAACCGTCATTGAGGTAGCGGCCTGCAAAAGCGTGATCCATCTTGAGGGTGTCCATCTTTTCCTTGAGCATCTTGCGGAATTCCGGGATGGGCATGCCCTTGTCTTCGGGATTATTAGCGCGACGTCGGGAGTTGATGGCCGTGCGCAGGAAGTTCGCCACGGTCACACCGGGGATGGCGACAGGATATTGGAAAGCGAGAAAAATTCCCTCACGAGAGCGTTCGTCAGGTTCGAGTTCAAGGACATTTTTGCCTTTGAAAATGATCTCACCTTCTGTGACGGTGTAACTGGGGTGTCCCATCAGGGTATAAGCAAGCGTGGATTTGCCCGTGCCGTTCGGCCCCATAATTGCGTGGATTTCACCCTGATTGATGGTAAGTGAAAGCCCCTTCAAAATTTCCTTATCTTCTATACTTACATGCAGGTTTTTAATCTCAAGTTGCGACATTCTTTACATAGCTCCTCAGAAATTACCGCTTGGGCGGTACAATGTAAGCCATTTCTGGCGTTTTTAACTTTGTGGCGGCATTATAGCAGGGCTGGGTTGATATGTCAATATTTATGATATTTTTCTAGTATATTCAGAACCACAATTAATAATGTTGGCAAAACTGAAAAATAGTTGACCTGAAACCTACTGGGTGAAGCAAAGATTACCAATGGAGATTATTGGAATTTGGAGTAACTGGTCACTCACATACGCGATCACCTTTAGTCTCAAGAGTCGAAACTCGAACAGATAGCTTATTTGCTTACACGAAACGACGCTTGCCTGGCATCTAATATTTATGATATTTATCTAATATATTGACAAGAACATGGTGGGCAGTTATACTGCCCACCATGAAATCAACGCGAGACAAGATTTTACAGACTCTGCTAAAAAAGCCACGCTCCACCATTAATGCCCTTGCGGAAGTTGTTGGTATTAACCCCATTTCTGTGCGCCACCACCTCGGCAACCTCGAAAAGGAGGGATTGGTCGAGGGGCAGGAGGAGCGTCACGGCGTGGGACGTCCGCGTCTGGTTTATATATTGACTGACGAAGGCATGGAGCGCTTCCCCACCCGCTATATGCGCCTGACCTCCCGCCTCATTACACAAATGAAGGAAAGCATTCCTGGGCCGATGGTAAGCAGGTTATTCGGGCAGATCGCCGAAGATCTGGCAAGTGAATATACCGAGGATATGAAAAATTTGAGCATGGAAGAACGCCTCGACTTCGTCAAAGATCTGCTGGCGGAGGAAGGGTTTACCGTGGAATGGGAAAAGAAGGACGATCAGTACCAGATCCACGAAATCTCCTGCCCCTACTACCAAATCGGCGTGGCGCACCCTGAAGTCTGTACCGTAGATCAAACTCTTATTTCAAAAATGCTTGCCCTGCCAGTCAATAAAGTGCAATGCATTTTGGACGGCGGTTCGCACTGCACCTATGTTGTCCAGCTTGCGGAAGTGAAGGTCAAGTAAATTTTATACAAATAGAGGAACCATGAGCGAAGAAATTAAAGAAATCCAGTGGAGCATCCACACCACACACCCTGAAATGGCGCAGGCTGCCCGAGCCAGCCTCTCCGAGGTGATTGATCCTGAAATTGGAATGAACATCATCCAGTTGGGTCTGGTGCGCGATATCGAGATCGTGGACGGCATTGGACGTTTGAAGATGATCCTCACCACGCCGTTCTGCCCCTACGGTCCCGCCATGATCGAGATGACCAAAGCCAAGGCAACCGAAGGCTTGAACATGCCCGTCAACATCGAAATGGGCATGGAAATGTGGGACTTCTCCATGATGGAAGACCCCTCCGCATTGGATTGGGGAATGTATTCGTAGGGTAGTTGGGTAGTTGAATAGTATTACAGCGCAAGGTTGCTCCCTGCGCCGTCCCCGGCGCAGGCGTTTTCCAGCAACACGCCGCCGGGGACGGCGGCTTTGAGCCTGACTTTGCGCTGTAATGATAGTCACGTAGTCGAATAGTTAGGTAGTTGGGTAGTCAGGTAGTCAAAGACACCATCCAAAACGGATGGCGTCTTTTTTCATCATTTCGGCTTCGCTCAATGCAAGCCTTCATCCCTTATCTTTCATCCCTGCTCTTACTTCCCCTTTTTCAAATGCATCACATGCGGCTGCTCGCCTTCAGCAAAACCTGAGATGATGACCAGCGCAGTGGTCACATTTCCGCTCGGGTTGCGCCAGCGGTGGCGGAGTTTTGAAGCAAACAACAGGCTGTCTCCCGCTTCAAGATGGAACAAGTCCTTCTCCACATAATAGTCCAATTTACCGCGCAGGCAAAAGACAAACTCATGCCCCGAGTGGACAATATCATGCGGACCGCAGGTAGCGCCGCTTTCCAGCGTAAGCATGAATGGTTCCACCCGTCCCGCAAAATTTTCACCGCCCAGCGCCTCGAACACCCCGCGCGTAAACGACATGCGCGTGCGTTCCTCCGACTTCAAAAACACAACCTGCTTCTTTTCCGTCTCTGCGCCAAAGAAAGCAGTGATCGAAACCCCCAACGCATCTGCCAGCTTATACAGCGTACTGACCGAGGGCGACGTCTTGCCACGCTCGATCATGGAAAGCGCATTGGCGGAAAGTCCGCTTCTGGCTGCAAGTGTGCGCATGGAAATATTCTGCGATTCGCGCAGTTCACGCAGGCGGGACGCCACATCGACGGATGCGGCTTCATGAATAAATGATGCCATGGTGTCTCCAGTTTTCACAAGTCTCTACTTACAGCACAAGGTCAGACTCACGCCGCCGTCCCCGGCGGCGTTTTGCCAGGAAATTCCTGCCCCAGGGAAAGTGCCCAGAATGGGTACGGCGCAGGGAGCAACCTTACGTCTCTAAACCTGCTCAAAATTATACACCAACTAAATGTGACATTAAACGAAAATTAATATGACACAATCCACTATTGTACAAACTATCACAATATTATGATAGGAATACAAATATTCGTTTATATGCATATAACAGGTGAACCATGGTCAATTCCACTCTCCAGCAAGAAATCATGCAACTCGAAGCCAATTTCTGCGCAGCGCTTTCCGACCCAAATCGCCTGCTCATTCTTTACGCACTCAACGACTCGCCGCGCAACGTCACCGAACTGGCAAATGAACTCGGGCTGAACCAGCCCACCACCTCGCGCCATCTCAAAGTCCTGCGCGAGCGCGGATTGGTCACCACCGTCCGCACAGGCACAGTCATCACTTATCATCTATCGGATATTCGGCTTATTCAGGCGCTTGACATCATGCGCAGCATTATGCGCGACAGACTCGCATATCAAGCCAACCTGGTCAATGAAACCACACAGGAGACTGTATGAAAAAACGCCCTTCGACACACTCTGGACACCGCTTCCCAGCATGGACCTTGGGCCTGCTCGGCATTTTGTTGCTGATCCTCGTCCCAGTCCTTTATTTTCTCCCCAGCGCCCAGAAGACCAATGACCCTGCGGCGTACCTGCCCGTCCAAGCTATTCATGTGGATCACTCCGACATCGTCAAAGGCGAATTTGAAACGGGACAAGACGTCACCCGCGCCTGCCTCGAATGCCACGAAGATGCCGCCGCCAAAGTCATGGCAACCACCCACTGGACATGGGAATCGAAAGAATTCGACGTCCCCTGGCGCGACGAGCCCGTCACCATCGGCAAAGCCAACCAGATCAATAATTTCTGCATCAGCGCGCAGGGCAACCAAAAGCGCTGCATGACCTGCCATGTCGGCTACGGCTGGGAGGAATACGAAGAATACGATTACACCATCCAGGAAAATGTGGACTGTCTTGCCTGTCATGCGGATATGAGTTCGTACGTGAAGGGCGAATATGGCAACCCCGCTGAAGGTGTTGACCTGCTCGCCGCCGCGCGCTCCGTCCGCGCACCCACCCGCGACAACTGCGGAACCTGTCATTTCGACGGCGGCGGCGGCAACGGCGTCAAACACGGCGACCTTGATGAAAGCCTGTACTTCCCCAACGAAGCGCTGGACGTCCACATGGGCGGCGAAAACAATATGCTCTGCACCGACTGCCACTGGACGGAAGATCACCAAATCCTTGGGCGCATGTTGAGCGACAACTACACCATCGATCCACAGGAACAAGTCTCCTGCGAACAATGCCATGTCGATCAAAAGCACGGCGACGAGCGGATCGATACCCACCTTGCCGCAGTCGCCTGCCAGACCTGCCACATCCCCGCGCTCGCGCTTGAAGACCCGACCAAAACCTACTGGGACTGGTCACAAGCAGCTCAGGAAGGACGCGAAGACGACCACTTCACCTATCTCAAGATCAAAGGTGAATTCACCTACGAACGCAACTTTGCGCCGACTTATCTCTGGTTCAACGGAGATAATGAATACCGCTACCTGCTTGGCGACCCGATCAACAAAGACGGCGTTACCTACATCAACAAACCCGCAGGCAGCATCGCAGACCAAACCGCGAAGATATTCCCCTTCAAACTGCACATTGCCAAGCAGCCCTACGACACCATAAACAATTACCTGCTTGCCCCCATCACCGCTGGCGAAAACGGATTTTGGACCACCTTCGACTGGAACAGCGGCTTCCAACTTGCCGAGGAACGCATGGGCTTGCCCTACAGCGGTCAGTATGGCTTCACCGAGACCTACATGTACTGGCCCACCACTCACATGGTACAGCCCGCCGAAAACGCCCTGCAATGCGACTCCTGCCACGGCGATAACAGCCGCATGGATTGGGAAGCCCTCGGCTACCCCGGCGACCCAATTAAATGGGGAGGGAGAAAGTAATTGGAGATTAGAGATTGGAGCCTCAAATCTCCAATTACCAATCGCTAATTACCAACAGGACACAACCATGAAACAATACACCTTCTTCTCTCTCATTGGACTTCTGCTCCTTGCCGCCGCCATCGGATTTGGAACGGTTCTCGCCGCGCCCGAGCCTGCTCCTGTTTCCCAGGCATCTGCCCTGCACCCGAACTTTATCCTGCTCGATGCCGACGGTGTGAACGTGCTCGAAAGTGGAAACGCCGTCTCCACCATGCTCACCTGCGGACAGTGCCACGACACCGAATTTATCGCCGCACACGCCTTTCACTCTGACCTCGGCTTGAGCGACTACGACTCCGCCAGCGTCACCTTCGACACCAGCAACGGACTCTTCGGTCAGTGGAATCCGCTCACGTACCGATACCTCTCCCCCGCTGGGGATGAAAACCTCGACCTGAGCACCGCCGAGTGGCTAATGCTGAACGGCGCAAGAGTCGTGGGCGGCGGACCAGCTACCACGTCAAGAGGAGGCGCAGCGTTGACGGATCTCTCCGTCAGCAAATCGAATCCTGAAACCGCCATCCTGAATGAAAACGGGAGCATCTCCGCGTGGGATTGGGAAGCATCGGGCACAATGGAAATGAACTGCTTCCTCTGCCATCTTGAAACCCCGAACAACGAGGCGCGGGTGAAAGAGATTGAAGCGGGCAAATTTGGAAATGCCAACACCGCCACTTTGCTCGGTTTGAATATCGTCCGCAAAACAGGCAGTGACTGGGCATGGAACACCGAAGCCTTCAACGAACTTGGCGAAGTCAACAGTGAAACACTGCGCATCCAAGACCCCACCAATTCAAACTGCGCGGCATGTCACGGCGAAATCCATGCAGACGAAACGCCGCTGACCATCAACGCCTGCGACCTCGATTACCCTCAAACCGCTACAACGGGACAGGTCGTTTCGGCACAGCGCATCAACGACTCTGGCTTGAATCTGTCTGCCAAGAATGACATCACCCGCTCGTGGGATATTCACGCCCAGCGTCAGTTGGAATGCACCGACTGCCATTACGCACTCAACAACCCCGCCCACGCCAGCGAAGCGCAAGGCACGAACCCAAGCCATCTGCTTTATGATCCGCGCTCGCTGGAGATCAGTGAATATCTCGAACGCCCCGACCACAACTTTGCGCGCGGCGAAAGCGCACAGTTCAACGTGGCACCCGAATACAAAGGCACGATGCGCCGCTGTGAAAACTGCCATGACTACAGCAAAGGTCACGCCGACTGGCTGCCCTACATCGAAACCCACATGGACGCCATCGCCTGCGAAACCTGCCACATCCCGCAAATGTACGCCCCCGCCATTCAAGCCTACGACTGGACAGTCGTCACCACCGATGGCAGCGCAGTAGAAACCTGCCGCGGCGTGGAAGGCGACCCCAATGCGGTCACCTCGCTGGTGACAGGCTACCAGCCCGTGCTGCTCAACCGCACAAACATTGACGGCGACTCTCTGCTCGCACCGTACAACCTGATCACATCCTTCTATTGGGTCTATGACGACGCCAACGGCAGCCGCCGTCCGCTTCGCCTCGTGGACCTTGAAGCTGTGTACCTCGACAATGGCAGCTACGCCGCTGACATCGTCTCCGCGTTCGACGCGAATAGCGACGGCAAACTCAGCGATGCAGAATTGGTGATCGACACCCCTGAAAAAGAAGTCCTTGTCCGCGAGAAGATCGCCGCGCTTGGGCTTGCCAATCCGCGCATTGAAGCCATCACCCAGCCATACAGCATCAACCACAACGTCACGCAAGGCAAGAATGCGGTCAACGATTGCAAAGCCTGCCACGACGCAGACTCGCGCATCTCCCAGCCCATCAAACTCGCAGACTATGCCCCCGCCATGCCGCACTTTGACCTCGACAACAACGTCAACGGCTCTGGAGAATTCATCATCGCAGAAGACGGGGCGCTGTACTATCAACCCAAACCTGAAAATGACGGCATGTATGTCTTCGGCTCCAGCCGCGTCAGTTGGATCGACTGGCTCGGCGCGTTGATGTTCGTCGGCTCATTGTTGGGCGTGCTCGGACATGGCGCAATGCGCTATCTTGCAGCGCGAAAAATGCCGCATGGCGCAGCCGCAACCAGGCGCGTCTATATGTATGATGCGTACCGCCGCTTCTGGCACTGGCTGCAAACCACAACCATCCTGATCCTGCTGGTCACGGGTGTGGTCATCCACCGACCTGACATCTTCGGCGCGTTCTCGTTCCGCGGCATGGTGACAGTGCATAACGTGATGGCCGTCATTTTAGGTCTCAATGCCGCGCTGGCGCTCTTCTATCACATCGCCACCGACCGCCTAAAGGAATTCATCCCGCGCCCCTACGGTTTCTTCGACGATGCCATTTTGCAGGCAAAGTTCTACATCAACGGAATTTTCAAAGGCGAACCGCATCCATTCGAGAAACGGCCGGACAGCCGCATGAATCCGATCCAGAAGACGACCTACTTCATGATCCTGAACGTGTTACTGCCGCTGCAAGGTCTGACGGGCATCCTGATGTGGGGCGTACAGAAATTCCCTGTTGCCGCAAACCTGTTCGGCGGGCTGCCCTTCCTGGCGCCATTCCACTCGCTGATCGCATGGGCATTTGCGACATTCATCCTCGTCCATGTGTATATGACCACCACAGGCGCAACCCCTGTCGAAGCCATGCGCGCCATGGTGACAGGCTATGAAGAAGTGGACGTGCATGAAGACAAGGATGAAGGATAAATTCTGAAAGAAAAGTACCGCAAGATAAATCTTGCGGTACTAAAAAGGAAAAAAACCATGACCACACAAACCAGGAAATCAATTTTCAACCGCCCCGAAAAACCGTATGTACATCCGTACTTTGGCGGTATCGTGCTGGGAATTATCCTGTTCCTGGCATTCTTCCTCACAGGCAACGGACTCGGCTCCTCGGGCGCAACCAGCCGCATCGACGCCGCAATCGTGGATGCCATCTCCCCCTCGCATGTGGACAACAATCCCTATTTATTGAAAATGGCGGGCGGGGATAAAAATCCGCTGGATGATTGGATCGTGCCAGTCTTCTTCGGCGCATTGTTCGGCGGCTTCGCCTCGGGCTTGTTCAACGGGCGCTTGAAATTTATGACCACCAAAGGTCCGCATATCTCTGACCGCACCCGCTGGCTGATGGCGTTCCTCGGCGGCGTGATCTTCCTCTACGGCGCGCGCCTGGCCCGCGGATGCACGTCTGGTCAGGCGCTTTCGGGCGGCGCGACATTGTCCGCTGGTTCGTGGCTGGTCATGTTCGCCATCTTCGGCGGCGCGTATGGACTTGCGTATTTCGTACGGAAACTTTGGAACTGAGAATGCGTACTGTGCGTTCTCTAACGCACAGGGCGGCGTAAGAGAACGCCGCCTACGCAAACGAAACAGGAGACCTATCATGAACTTTCCCCTCCCTGAATTTATCGTAGTCAGCGCAAGCAACCCATGGACGTATGTGCTCTTCGGTGTGATTGGCTTCGCGTTTGGTTATGTGCTTGAAATGTCCGGGTTTGGCGATTCCCGCAAACTCGCCGCGCAGTTCTACTTCACCGAATTAACCGTCCTCAAAGTCATGTTCACTGCCATCGTAGTGGCAATGGTGCTGACCTTCGGCGCAGTCGGGCTTGGCATCCTCGATTTCAGCCAGGTGTGGGTCAATCCCACCTATCTATGGTCGGGCATCATTGGCGGGCTGATTATGGGTGTCGGCTTCATCGTCGGCGGCTTCTGCCCCACCACGTCGCTCGCATCCGCTTCCACGGGCAAAATTGACGGCATGCTCTTCATGCTCGGCGGTTTTGTCGGCGCGGCGCTCTTTGCGGAGACCGAGCCGCTCTTCACGCATTGGTACAACAACGCAGGTTACTACGGGCGATTAACGCTCGATCAGGTTTTCAATTTACCAATTGGCGTCGTTGTGCTGCTCGTTGTGCTGATGGCGCTCTTCATGTTCTGGGGCGCGGAACAACTCGAGCGCATCTTCGGCAAGAAAGACCTGAGCCGCGAACCCAAACTCCGCATTGCCGGGGCAGGCGCTTTGGTCGCGCTCGCGCTTGCGGTCGTTTTCATCGGCTCGCCTTCGCTCGAAGACAAATACAACAAACTCACCTTCACCCGCACCGAAACCATCGAGCAACTCAACGCAGATCCCATCGTCAACACGATCACCTACACCGCCGACCAAATGCTCGCGAACCGTCTGGTATTTGTCACGCCTGCGGAGTCCTTCAAAGCCAAATACAACCAAAGCATGAAGCCTGTCTATTTGGATGTGCGCTCTGAAGCCGATTACAACCTGTATCACATCGACGGAGCGGTCAACGTGCCGCTGGAACGCATCCAAGAAGTCATCCCCGTGCTGCTCAGCGAACCGCCCGCGAACACCGTTTTCATCGTGATGAGCAATGACGAAACCGCCGCCGTAGCTGCCTGGAAAATCCTCGCAGCGGACAGCGTGCCGAACGTGTACATCCTCGAAGGCGGAATCAACAACTGGATCGCATTCTTCGGCACAGACGACGTGTCGCTTCGCCCCAACCCGAATGCTGGTGACGACCAATTGGGCTATTTCTTCCCTGCGGCATTGGGCAATCGCTACGAATCCTGCTCACCCAGCCCCATCGAATACGAGCACCTTGAATTTGAAGCAAAGATCAAACTACAGTTGAAGCGCGACAAAAGCGGTGGCGGCTGCGGGTAGATAAAACCGTCAGCAAACAGAAGCATTTCAAAGACAGACTCTCGAAGCGAATCCGGGGGTCTGTCTATTTAACATGAAAATGCATCGGTTATACTTATCCAACTCCATGTATAGTGTGTCCGAATCAGAGCCACCAGTGGAAATTGTCATAGGAGCCGCATCCATGAACGAACTTGAAAAAATGGTCATGAAGGAAATTTCCGCGTTGGATGAAATGCGGCTGATCGATGTGCTGGGGTTTATCCGCTACCTGAAAATGGGCAAAACCAATAATCATGAGTGGATCGAAGGTTGGTTCGAAGAGATACTGAAGACCATTCGCAAACAAAAAGGAAAACTCCACATTACGCCTGGGGAAATTCAAAAAGAGATCGAAAAGATGAAGGTCTCGGATAGCCCGAATGGGTGAAGGATAAATTTGGAGCACAATGCTACACTCGCCAGCAAGGTAACCCCATGACCACCATCCGAACCCCTGCACGAATTATCCCGCGCGCCTTTCCGGGCATCAAACCTGATGAACTTCAGGAAATCATCGTGAACAGCCAGATCAAGACCTATCCTGCTGAGACAGTCTTGTGCCGGGAGGATGCGGTCGAGAGTACGTTTTACATGATTCTCGAAGGGGATTTTGAAGTCACGAAAACCATCAACAAGACGGATAAACGTCTGCTGAAAACGCTCACTGCGGGGGATTTCTTCGGGGAGATGGCGCTCATCCACAATGCGCCGCGCGCCGCCTCTGTCACATCGCTTTCCAATGTCATCGTTTTGGAACTAAACAAGGATGGCTTTAACCGCGTCCTCAAGCACAGTCCCAGTGTGGCGCTGGCCATGGTCGGAGAGATCAGCAGCCGGCTGAGGCAGAACGACCAGCTTGCCATCGAAGACCTGCGCCTGCGCGCCTCGGAACTCGCGGGCGCTTATCAAAAACTTGCCGAGCAGGACCTTGCCCGACGTGAATTCCTAACAAACATCGCGCATGAACTGCGCACTCCGCTGACCATCGCCAGTGGTTACTTACACACCCTCAAAAAAGGGATTCTTTCCGGGGATCAATTGAACTCCACCGTGGAAACCGTCAGCCGTAACGTGGATCAGATCGTCAACCTGACCAACGACCTGCTCTTTTTGCAAGAGATGGACCTCGTCCTTGCCGAATTTCAGCCAGTGGATATTTCTGAAATCGTGGACGTTGTAGCCCGAAAATATCATCCGAAGGTAAAAGAGCGCGGTATCGTGTTGAAGATCAAGGGCGGCAATGTTTCTCCTGTGCAGGGTGATATGGCTTCGCTGGAGCGTGCGGTCACGGCGCTGGTGGATAATGCCATAAAATTCAGCCCGCCCAGGGGCGCCATCGAGATTCGATTGACTGAACAGGGTGAGCACGTTAACTTAAGCGTTACCGATAATGGGATCGGCATCGACCCGCAGATCCGCCCGCGCATTTTTGACCGCTTCTTCCACCTTGAAAAAAGCGGCGACGAACTCTACAGCGGATTGGGCATCGGGCTTTCCATCACACGCCAGGTCATCAAACAGCATCGCGGATCTTTGGAAGTCGAAAGCGAACACGGCAAAGGTAGCACCTTCACCATTTCGCTGTTGAAATGGAAATAACCCAAATTCCACGCATTTTCCCATGGAGAAATGAATGGCAGTAAAAAGAGTATCTTTCAGCTTTGCAATTATCTCTGTCCTGCTTTCCACACTGGCGTGCAGCCTCACGGCAGATGCCCTGCCCCAACAACCCCCACAACAGGAAACTCCAAACATATTCGACCCAATCATCCCTGTGACGGGTGGAGCGTGCGGCAACGACCTGCAACCAGTACAACAGGGAGCAACCTGGACGTACACCAGTACCGGCAGCCCCAGCGGCGACTTCACCTACACTGATACCATCTCCGAAGTCCGTGACAATGGCTACACACTAACCAGTCAAATTACAGGTCTCACCCGCACACAAGAATGGGAATGCCTGCCTGAAGGATTGCGAACCCTGCAACTCGGCGGGGGCGGCGCGAGCGCCAGCATCTCGACACAGGAGATGACCACCCAATTCGAGACTGTGGAAATAAGCGGTGTCAACCTGCCGAAATCCATCACTCCCGGACTTCAATGGCAATATAGCCTGACCATGCAAGGCGTCACAGCCATGCCAGGCGACCAACAGGCAGAATCCACAAGTATGGCTGCATTTATCATGCAGGAAATTGGCGCCGAGACCATCACCGTCCCTGCCGGGACGTTCGAAGCGGTCAAATTCCAATCAACTTCCACCATACAGGTAACAGCCGACTTCCAGGGTACGCAGGTCCCGATCATCATAAACGGCTCCAGCATCGTCTGGTTTGCGCCGGGTGTCGGCTACATCAAATCCATTGAGAACAGTGATTTCGGCGGCACGCCCTACACCGCCACAACCGAATTGCAAAGTTACTCCATCCCATAATCGAGTAGGGAGCGGCGGCTAACCGCTCCCTCTCACACCACCGGACATGCGGGTCCGCACGCTTCGCGGGCGGTTCAATGAGAATAACGTAACTGGTTGTATCGTTCGGTAATACTTTCAAGCCCTGTGTTTCGCCAAAAGGCGTTGCTCAGGGCTTCATGTATTATGGGACTATTGGACATTCGCCAGGGACTTGTACCGCCTGCTCCAAGTGCCGCTCGTTCTTTTGGCGCTCCAAGCCGCGTTAGTTCCTGATAGCGCGTTGTCCCACGTTTCCAGCGTTTCCACTGCATCTGTCTCAGTCTCCGTCTCATCCATTCGTCCAGTCCCTGATACACGCTCGGCGTGGTGGCTAATCTAAAATAGCCTATCCAGCCGCGGGTGTAGCGATTTATCTCGCTCACGATGTCTTCCATTTTCCCTGAACGAGTTCGCTTCGTCAGGCGTATCATCTCAATAATTTGGGGTGAACTCCCAGACCCTAAAGGTTTTTCTGTCAGATTGGGTACTATGCTGGCAAAATACGCTGTTCGACAAGATAATTTGGCCAGCGAGGGAAACCGTTAGGGTCTCCGCCCCTGTTTTTTGAGAAGATACCGTCAGGCGACGTATTTTCTCCGCAAAGCGTTCCTTCGTACGCTTCGCCAAGCGACTGAGGCAGAGCGAAGCCTCCTGCGGACGGAGTTTTTTAAGTTTTTTTCTCAGTGTCTCACCGCACTGCGCCGAACGCAGTGCGGCGCAAGTGTCGTGTCTCAGTGGTTCAAGCCTTTTTGCCGCAGGTCGGCTTGTCCGAGTTAGGGTCTGGCTTAAGAAACGCTCTCTTAATGCTTTGGCGGGTACGGATACGATTCCTGCCCCATGTCTTTAGCGGATGCGATCCAGCGCAGAGTCAACGCAAAGGTTGTGACGGCAGCCCCGATTAGCAGACCAACGACAGCCGAGCCGACACCGGCGGTGTTAACCAGCCAGTAGAAAAATTGAAAGAGGGGTTGTTCAAGCGGAAAGTTCATCTCGTAATCTCCTGTGTAGTTTTGTTCAACCTGGCGCTAGAGAGCGTCTCTTGCGCAACCTGAACGCTCGCGCGTAGCAGACGTTCTCTAACGTCGGTCAGCGATTTGTTCCAGCGCGCGTCCCTCTTCCACTTCCCAAATGGAAATGGACGGGAAGAATTTATAGAAGACCACGAACATCAAGGTCAGTATTCCAAAAGTGGAAATGGTGACGGCAATTTCGGTGATGGTGGGAGTGTAGGTGGTGTACGGAATCAGGCGCGCGTGAGTCAGTGTGGGCATAAGGATATTCCAGCGTTCGAGCCACATGCCGAAGAGGACGAAAGCGCTCGCGATGACCGTCGAAGTAATGAGGCGGGTCTTCATCCATTTGGTTACGCCAAAGAGAGCGACGATGAATAACAGGACGAAGGCGATGATTAATCCCGTTTGAATATTGGGATCAGAAAGCGCGGGCAGTTGCAGCCACAAAAGGAAAAAGAGAATCACGCTGATGCCAGTTGCAACCAACCCTGTGACAGTTTGAAGCAGCGGGTTGCGGGTTGGCTTGTCAGAAACGAATTTCGGCGCGACCAGAATCCATGTGGCGGCGATCATCAGGATGTTCATGCCCCAGAACGCGGGCGCGAATTGACCGAATAATTTGGAAGCCATGACGGGGAATTCAAGCGTTTCCTGTTCAGTGACAACAACCAGCGTTTCGTTGAGCGTGAAGTAAAACCAGACCGCGCTCATCACGATGAAGATCCAGCCCAAATTGATGTAAAAAGTTTCCGTGATGTATTCTTTGAGGTGTTTATTATATTCACGGGCAAGTGAGACGGCGATGAAGAGCAAGCCAATGCCAGAGAAGATCGCGCCAACCACAAAGTACGGACCAAGGATGGTGGACTTCCAACCAGGCTGCACGGTGGTGGAGAATAACCACGATGTAACCGTGTGAAGTGAAATACCAATTGGAATAATAAACACCGAAACCACCGTGATGGCTTTTTCAAGCCGCCGCCATTGCTCCTTTGCGCCTGTCCAGCCGAGCGACAGGATGGAGTAAAGTTTTTTGCGCCATTCGGGAGCGGCGGCAGGAGCGGTATCGCGCAGCAGGGCAATGTCTGGGATTAGCTGAAGGTACAGGGCGAAGACAGCAGTCAACAGGTAGAGCGTGAGCGAGGCGATGTCCCACATCAGGGGCGCTTGCAGGCGTCCATAAAGCAGGGTGTTGATGAGGCGGTCAGGGCGTCCCATATCCATGATGATCTGCAAGCCAGCGGTCATCAAACCAAAGACGGTCAATGACTCAGCGATGCGTGTGATCGGACGCCGCCAATTAACTTTGAGCAATTGCAAAACAGCCGAGATGACTGTGCCAGCCATGCTGATGCCGATCAGAAAAATAAAGTTGACTAAATACGCGCCCCAAAAAACGGGACGGTTGAGGTCGGTGACGCCAAGCCCCAATACCAACTGACGCACATACAGCAACATACCAGGCGTGATGATCGCGATCAAAAACGCAATCACCATCCAAAATTTACGATCAAATTTATAGAGCGGCGTAATTAATTCGTCGCGGTCGTGCAGGGTGAGAGTCTGCTGCATGGTTATCCCTCCGCCAAATATAAAGTCTTGGGATGCGCGCCTGAGTCTTCGAGCAGATGCGTGGCGCGCAAACTCTTCGAGAGTTGTGAGACGGTGCTATCAGGGTCATCGAGATCGCCGAAGAAACGCGCCTTGCCTGTGCAGGTCTGCACGCAGGCAGGCACATACTCGTCAGCGCGGAATTCGCGCCCTTCAACTTTTGCCAATTCACGCGCCTTCACCAAACGATGAACGCAGTACGTGCATTTTTCCACCACGCCTACAGGGCGCACCGCAGGACCTTCAAGCGAGCCGTTCACACTCAACTGATCGGGGTTGCGATATTCCGCCAGAGTCTCTTCCCATTGCGGCTCAGACCAGTTGAAGTAACGCACACCATACGGGCAAGCCACCGTGCAAAAACGACAGCCGATACAGCGGTCATAGTTTTGGCGCACAATGCCTTCTTCATCAATGAAGGTCGCCTGCACAGGGCAAACCTTCACGCATGGCGCATTCTTGCAGTGCATACATGGGCGCGTGGAATAATGCGTTTTCACATTCGGATATTCGCCCTGATCTGGCGCGATATGCACAGGCAGGGGAAAGACATCGTTCCAGCGAATCGCGCGTCCATTCTTCGCTTCCTCCGGGCTAACGACGGGCGTATTATTTTCCATGCGGCAGGCAATACTGCATCCCTGGCACGCAACACATTTTTCAAGATCAATTACCATACACCAATTAGTCATGTTGTTCTCCTGTACCGCAAAATTCATTTTGCGATGTTCGCAAGATAAATCTCCCTGGCACTTGCACGCCAGGGCAAGTGTGCGCTACGCTTTACTTACCTTCACGCGCGTATTTGTAAAAGCAGCCAGCCCAGTCAACGGCTCGGAAGCGGGATTCAATATCTCAAGCCCGTTGACGCCGCGTCCCCTGGCATATCGTCCCACCGCAGTGTGACCTTGATTGAACGGCACATTCACCACATCGGGATGAAGACCCGCCACCAACTTAACCCTGGTGCTGATTGCCCCAAATGGGCTTTCGATTTTCACCCGATCATTTTCCACCAACCCCAACTTCCGCGCGGATTCTGGATTCATCTCCAGCCACGAGTCCCACGTCTCGCGCACGGTCATACCGCTGATCTCCTGCAAGGACGGCATGTTGGCGGCGTCACTGCGCGGACCCAGACTCATCAACGTGATGATATTCAGCATGAATGGATATTGCGCTTCATCACCTTGGAACGCGGTTGCCTCGTAATGCGGCAGAATTGCGCCGTCACCAGATTGTGAAATGCCGAGTTTGGCAAGTTCATCCTTCTTCATTTCACCGATGAAGCAATTTAGCTCGCGGCTGTATAGATCAAAGTAACCATCGCGCGGCGCATTCAAACGCTCCGAGCCGACCACATTCTCGATCCAATGTTGACTGCCGCGTTTGGCGAAGCGATAGCCTGGGTTGAACCACACACCCAATTCCTTGAGCAGTTCCCAATCCGCGCCAATGTCTTTCAGACGGAATTGCAAAACTTCTTCGTAGGACTTCCACGCGAAGGCTTTTGCAATTGTCCCGCCCATTGACTCGGCTACCTTCAAGAAAAAGTCACCAGTATTCATAGTATCGTACAACGGCTCGATGACAGGTTGATAGAGTGAAATGCCTGGGTAGCCAAAGCCTTCGATATGGTCATCACCCCAGCGTTCAAGGAATGTCGGTTCGGGTAAGATCAAGTCTGCCAGTTCGGCGCTTTCATCCATAAAGGAAGAGAACGAGACAATAAAAGGAACTTTCTTGAAAGCCTCAGCAAAGCGTTTGCCGCCAGGGGTCTCAAAAGCGGGGTTGGCGTCGTACAGGAACAACGCTTCAACAGGCGCGCCTTCCAAAATTTGATCGGCAACCGATTGATAGGAATTTCGTCCAAGCGGGAATTTGCTGCCTGCGCCATCAATGCGGGCTGTAGCCAAACCTTTTTTAGCAACCGAGTCTGATGGAAGTTTCGGATAATCCACGCAAGGCATGTATCGTTGAGTCATCACGCCGCCCGTGGATTCAATACTGCCGACCAGCGCATTCAACATGTGGACAGCCATTGCGGTGTACACGCCGCTGAATCCGCCGTTGAGCAAGCCGCCCTTGCCAGGCATGATCGCAATCGCGGGACCATTGCCCGCGAATTCACCCGCCAGCCGCGCAATCGTCGTAGACGGGATGCCCGTCATCTGCTCCACGCGGATCGGGTCATAGTTTTCCAGAACAAAATCACGGAAGCCTTTGTGGTCTCCGCCCGCAACAAAGTTATCGAAGCCGAAACAATAATTCTTGACGAAGTCCGCATCCACCAAGCCAGATTTGATGATGACATTTGCCATACCCAATGCCAGCGCCGCATCAGCGCCAGGCTTGATCGGAATCCACTCATCGGCTTTGGAGGCGGTAATGCTCTGGCGCGGGTCGATCACAACCACCTTGCCGCGTGTGGCGCGTCCGCGCCGCAGAAAAGTATAGCCAGAAATCGTGCGCTGCGGATTGGGTCCCGCTTCCAAGAGATTGGCGCCGAAAGAAATGACGTAGTTTGCATTTTCAAGGTCATACGCGGGCAAACCGTAAATGCCCTGGGTCAAATACATGCCTAATTTCGCAGCGGCTACGTTCAAACTTTCATGTGAGACGATGTTGGGCGAACCGACCGCTTCCATGAACCGAGTGAGGAAGGAGCGCATTTGTCCGCGTGTATCGCCGTGCATAAGGACAGCCTGTTCGGGATGACCCGCTTCGCGCAGCGCGTTCAGCTTGTCCGCTGTCAGTTGGATGGCTTCTGCCCATTGAATCTGAGTCAGCTGTCCCGTAGCGCGATCGCGTTTCATTGGGGAGGTTAATCTGTCAGGGTTGTATAACAGTTCGGGGGCAGCCTGTCCCTTCGGGCAAAGCGCTCCCTGATTGACGGGGTGCATCGGGTTGCCTTCGAGTTTGACGGCTTTCCCATCCGCCACACGGACGAGAATTCCACAGCCTGCCGAACACAAGTGGCAGGTGGAAGCGACAACTCTTTCTTCAGCAACGGTTTGAAGTTCGGAGTCCGCCTTTGCTGATATCACATTTTTCAACCCGCCCAGCGCCGCCGCCGAGCCAGCCGCCACACCGCCGACTTTGAGAAAATCACGCCGTGAAAGTGGTTGTTTGGTCATTAGTTGCCTCCGCAAAAAACAGAAGCGGACTGCGGCGCGCAATTGAACGCAGGCGATTCAAGTGGGTATTGAAGCGGGGGAATTTCCGCCTGACCCGTTGCAAGCGCGGATGTGTAATCAATGAGCGCTTGTAATTGCGCTTCGGTGAACATGCCTTCAAAGGAGGGCATCCCGCTGAGCAATCGTCCGCGCAAAATATTGGCGCGGATTTTTTCAGGCTTGACGCCCGTGTTGACAATCACGCGCCCGAACAATCCTTCGCCATGCAATCCATGGCAGGTGGCGCAGGCGATCTCAAAGAGTTCGGCGCCATCGTCCACACCGGGAGCAATCAACACACCGGGCAGAACGGGCACTTCATCCGCCTTGCCGCGCGCCGCCCATAATGCGCCGCGCAGAGTGCGAGGTCCGCCGCCGCCGGGGTTGGCATGGCACACCGCGCAGGATTCACCGGTGCGATGGGAATACTCAGGCAGGGCATAAACCGAATTTGAAGAGGATGAGATTGCCAGCAAAACAAAAATAGCAATGCCGGCGATTGCCAATAATTGCAAATAATGAATGAACCATGGTTTTAGTTTCATCAGTACGCTCCGTATTCTTGTAGTAACCGCTTCGCGTTCGTCGTTCTCAAGAGCGGCTGAAGTCGCTACTACGAATTAAGAACATGCAGGGGACTTGCGTCCCCTGCATGTTTGAAGCCAATACGATTATTCGGTGGGTAAAGTTTGGATGTAGGCGAGGATGTCAACAAAATCCTGCCAGGTCCATTCCATGTTCAAGCCGGCGGTCATCGCTGAGGCGGGTTGACCGTTTGCAATCTTGTTGAGCACTTCCCACGGATTGTCCGCCGCAACAGTGCCGACGAATTCAACGCCTTCGCCGTCGTCGAAGTCCAATGCCTTGCCGTCTTCCGCATGGCAAGCCTGGCAATTGCCTTCGTAGAGAACCTTGCCGTTTTCAGCATCGCCATTGACGGTCTTGTCATCGTTGATGAAAGGCGCAAAATCCTGGGTCTGTTGCATGAAAGCGACCAAAGCGTCCATTTGGGCATCGTTCAAGTAGGCGGAGAAATCGTGATTCTCGCCCTTGAGCGCAGCTAGAAGTTCCTCAGCAGGTTTGTCTTTCGCAGAAAGAATGCCGGGGAAGCCAGTCATGTGGGAGCCGGAGCTGTAACGTCCGTCTACACCCTTGAAATCCCAACCGTGACATTCCTTGCAGCGCCAGGTGTCGTTGCCGGTGCGGGTGTTGGTGGTCTGGGTTGCCCACAAAGGCTGGTCGGTGGTCATATCTTCCGCGCCGATGGCTTTGATCCAGTTGTCATAGAGGCGTCCGCCTTCGGTGATGGGGCTGGAGGTCGGCAGGGTCTGGAGATAGGCAATCAAATCGTTGTATTCAGCATCTGTCACGCCAAGGTCCACAAGGGAGGGCATATCGGCTACGCCAGGCTGACCAAAGCGGACTTTGTGAAGGGTTTCCAATGGATTATCGAGCGCCAAAAATCCGACGTAGTTCGGGGTGGCATCGTTTTTCCAGTTGATGGCAGTGCCCTGGGGACCATGGCAATCGGTGCAGTTCTCTCCGAACACAGCCTTGCCGCTCTCCAAATCACCGCCGGTGATGGTTTTATCGGCATTGATGAAGGCTGAACCTTCGAACTGGTAACCGCTCAGGAACAGAGCCAGATCGGCGAGAGCCTGCTCATCCATAACCGCCGAGAAATCGTGGTCGGGGTTGGTCGAGCCTTTGAGCATGGCAAGAATTTCGTTCGCGTCCATTCCAGCAACCTGGAAGACACCCACAAAACCAGTCATGTGTGAGCCGCCGCCATACGCGCCATCCACGCCTTTGTAGTCCCAGCCATGACATTCCTTGCAGCGCCAGGTATCTGTGCCGTTGCGGGTGTTGGTGGTCTGGGTTGCCCACAAAGCCTGATTTTCAGCGGGAGTTTCCACACCCAGAACTTTGATCCAGTTGTCATAGAGCAAGCCGCCGCGCAGCGGGTCGCCGCTTAGTTCGGGCATGGCAGGCGCTTCGGTGGGAGTGGGCGCATCAGTGGGTTGTTCAACCACTGGCGCTTCGGTGGCATTTCCGCCGCAGGCTGCCAATACGGCAACCACAACAAGCAAGACACCGCTTAGTACAAGTAACTTCTTCATAAGTCATTCTCCTTGAATGTGAGTAAGTGTGATGGAATTCACCATCTTAATACGCCCTTAAAATAACATGAGCGCCAGTCAAAAGGATGTCAAAGAATGTCTCAATTGTGTCCTTGTCCGATGCCATTCTGGACAAAGAGGCTATAATTTATTTATGAAAGCAAACCTACTCTCCTGGCTGAATAAGGGTCGTTTTCTCGACCTAAACGTTCTACAGTGGGCAGTGCCGCTCTTTTTATCGGTGACTGCCCTCCTGTTCGAATTTGTGGAACATAGTCTGGAAGGCGAGTTGCGCTTTGACCTGGCTTTTATGAGCGAAACCATCATCTTTGGCTTGATGGGTCCCGTGATCGTTGGTTTCATCATTGCCTGGATGCGCGAACTGGTCAACGCCGAAAGACAAGCGATGGCGGAAGTACATGTCTTGAACCGTGAACTGGAAAACAAAGTGGCGGAACGAACCACCGCATTGGAGGAAAGGAACGCCGAGCTGGCACATGCCAACCAGGAACTTCAACATCTGGATGAAATGAAATCGGAATTCGTCTCATTGGTCAGCCACGAACTACGCGCCCCGCTCACCACCCTCAATGGCGGCTTGGAACTTGCCCTGCAACACGCCGATACCCTCCCGGATTCAGCGCGCCGCACGCTCGAAACAATGGTAGGCGAAAGCAACCGCCTGACTCAACTGGTGCAAAGAATATTGGATGTATCGCGTTTGGAAGCGGGAAAACTTGAAATTAATCCTGGCCCAGTCGCTGTCCGCCCGCTGATGGAACAGGCTGCCGATGTGACGCTCATTCCAAAGGGACGCCATGTGGAATGGGAATTTACAGACAACCTGCCCCCCGTTTGGGCAGATGAAGTTCATCTCGAAGAGATCATTCGCAACCTGATGCGCAACGCGGAAAAATATTCCCCGCCCGAAACAGATATTGTGTTATGCGCCTGCCAGCAGGATGGGTACGTGCGCATCTCAGTCAAGGATCATGGGCTTGGCATTCTTCCTGAATATCAGGAAAACATCTTCGAGCGCTTCGGGCGCGCCCAACGCGGCGAGAGCGCTCCGCCTGGCTGGGGACTGGGCTTATATTTTGCGCGGAAACTGATCGAGGCACAGCGCGGCTCGATCCATGTCATCAGCCCGATCTGGCAGGATGCGCAAGCTCCCGGGGCAGAGTTTTATCTACTCGTACCCGTGGCAACTTTCAGCGAGGAATGAAGCGTGCCCTCCATCCTGCTCATTGACGACGACGTCAGCCTCTCCAACCTGCTTGCCGAATATTTGCACGATCAAGGGTATGTGGTGCATACCGCCAGCGACGGTCAAAAAGGACTGCACGCATTTTTTGAACTCAAGCCCGATCTGATCGTGCTCGATGTGACCATGCCGATCAAAGACGGCTGGGAAACGCTCAAACGCATCCGCGAAATGAGTCAGACGCCGGTCATCATGCTCACCGCCCGCAGTGACGAAAGCGATGTGTTGCGCGGCTTTTCTTTGGGCGCCGATGATTACATCAACAAGCCGTTTTCCTTTGCGCAATTGGGCGCGCGTGCGCGCGCTGTGTTAGCCCGTTCCGGCGGGAATGTTTCCACCATCGAACAACTGGATGCCGGTGAACTAAAAGTGGATTTAGCGACCCGCCGCGTCACCCGTAACGGAGAGTTGATTCCGCTTACCCCAACAGAATTCAAGCTGTTGGTGACTTTAATGCGCCATCCCGGAGAAGTCATCTCTGCCGAAGACCTGGTGCGTGAGGTTTGGGGACCACAATATGCCAACGAGATCGGTTTCGTGCGCCGCTACATCTGGCACCTGCGCCGAAAAGTGGAAGTAGATTCGGAGAACCCAAAATTCATCCACAACGAGCGGGGATTTGGCTATCGGTTTGAAGCCGCAGGATAAAACAAATGGGTGTGTTTCAACAATACTCTGCCTGCGCAACATTTTAACCAACGCGCCGCTGGGACGGACCATAATGGGCAGATGTTTCTCCATCTTCTCGATGAGTTTCATGGCTTCATTAGCATTATCCAAAAAAGAATCTTCAGGTTGTGTCGCAGTCAATTCCTTCAAAATCTCTTCGAGTATTATTTTTCTTCCAGCGGGGCAAAGCCGCCGCCAAGAATTTCCTGCGCAGGCGAAACGATGACCACGGCCTTCGGGTCTTCCTTTGCAACAGCAGATTTCAAATTGTGCGCCTCGGTGATGGTCAGCGCGCACATCAGAATTGAACGCTCCGCCCCGGTGTACATGCCCCTGCCCTGCATGGCGGTCACGCCGCGTTTGAGGTCGGTCAGGATGCGGTTCGATACTTCCTCACTTTTATCGGTGATGATGAGCGCGAGCAATTGACGACGGCGGCGGCGCGGAGCCAGCAATGCGCGCACCCCCCGATGTTTGCCCTGTTCCGATGGGGCGGCTGGCGCAGTTTCGTCGCCAAAGCGCGGCAGAATCTCCCCCGTGGCGCGGGTCATGTTGACCGTGGCAATGGCAAAAACAGTCAAAAAGACATAAAACATAACCCCGAGCAGAATCATGAATTCGCCCGAAGCCGGTCCAACTGATGCGCGTTCCATGAACTCCGCCACATCTCTGGGCGATTCAGGGAAGAGCCAGATCTTTGCGATCCACGACGCCAGCAGAATCAGAAATATCCACAAGTAATTTCTTCGCAGCCGCCTGCCAAACGCCTCCCACATCGAAATGGGGAAACTGGGAGTGAGCAAATTCTCGGCGAGATTCTCCGCCCATTCCGGCGAGGGATGGAACGGCGGCACGAGCATTGCCGCGTAAAAATCCGTCTCCATCAGGCGCACGCGATAGCTCCATAATTCATAATAGCGGTATCGCCGCGCCTCGATGAACAGGAACCACAGCACCAGCAGTGTATTCAACAAAATAACCGAATGATGCACGCTCGACTGGCTGTATGCAATCGAAAGCGTCGCGCCCGTCACCACCACCGCCCAATTCGTGGTCGTGTCCAAACGCTGCCGCCAGACATTGGCGCGCTGGATCTCGGCGCGAAAGAGATGCACCATTGCGGTGACAAATTCACTGGTCTTAAGGTGATACCCGCGATAGGTCCAAACGGGTTCTTCGATGGGTTCTTCCTTCGTTGATTTTGACTTTGTCTTTGTGGATTTTGACTTTGCTTTCGTAGATTTGACTGCCATTTGATTTTCTTTCTTTCTGACGAAGAACACGCTTCCTTCTTAACCGAAAGCTGATTCTGTTTCTTTGAGTTTTTTTACGCTGTAAGCGAGTCTACACCCGCAGCGGATTCTGCTTCGTGAGGCTTTCGTTGCACTTCGGCGCCGCGCGGGGATGAACCCCCGCGCTATTCCTACGAAGCCCGCTAAAGCGGACTCGCCGTACGGTAAGATTTATCTTGCCTTTCACTGCGCAAAGTGAACTTTGCGGCACAAACTACTTCGGCAACTTATACGCTTCTTTGACAGGCTTCAACGGACGCGCCAGCCAATACGGTCTGCGATTGCCATCGGGGCTAACTTTATCGGCGGGGCGAGTCATGGCCAGCCACTCGCGGTATTTTTCCATGGATTTGTTCGTGTCCACGAAGAGGTCGCCTGCTTTTTCGCCGGGGTCTGCTTTGCGAATACTCATCACCTTTTGCAGCCAGCAGTGGACTCCGCTGATGGGGTCGGGGTGGACGGCGTGCGCGAGGTTTTGGTTCACGCCGACGTTGCTCCACCAGATGCGGCTGGTGTCGGGGTCGGAGGATTCCCAAGCCTTTGCGCCGTGGATGACGCGCATGAGGAATCCGCCTTTGCCGTCGTCGTTGAGTTCAACGAGGTTGGATGAACCTTTGTTCACGCCTTTATCTTCATTCAAGCGCCAGCGTCCCAGGTGATGACTGATGGCAATGATGCCGGGCTTGATCCCTTCGGTGACCCAGACCGAATCTACGAAATGACCGATCTCGGTTTCGACTTTGGCGAGGTCGCCTGTTTCAAGCCCAAAGCGCTGCGCATCTTCGGGATTCATCCAGATGGGATTTTTGTGCGAGATTTCAACCAGCCATTTCGCATTTGCACTGCGCGTGTGAATCAACGTAGGCAAACGGAAGTTGGGCAACAGGATCATCTCGCCTTTGGAGCGGTCAATGGTATCGGGGTGAACGTGACTCTTCACCGTCCACGGGATGACGTTTTCTTTTTCAGACCAGCCCCAGTCCGCGAGCGTGGCGCTGAAGAATTCGAGTTTTTTGCTGGGCGTGTCGAAGCCCGCCTTAACATGATCGTCCACTTTGAGACCGACTACCGCGCCAGAAGAGTCTAAGGCGCGATCATGCTCATCGAAACGGAATCCAGTTTCGGGCTGAGTCTGAAGCGTTTTGTCGAAGGGAGAATAATTCTCCTTCTTCACTTCAAACACGCCATACTTGCGCATGTATGCCAGCGGAGTCAGTCCTTCTTTTGCGGCGGCTTCTGGCAAACCAGGCACGGAGTTTTCAAAAATCCATTGATAGTATTCTTCGACAGTGATGATCTCGCCCTTGCGATACGGCGACTCGAACCACTGACGAATGCCGAGCGAACCGTCGGGGTCCATCTTGGCGGAGAGTTGAATCCAAAACTCGTTCTCCTCCCACACTTCGCCAGGGTTGGCTTGATAGGTGAAATCCACTTTCAGGCCCGCGCGTTCCATCGCAACGCGGCGCACAGGCTGGCGGAACGCGATCCACTGCCCCGCGTGCGTTTCCTGACTCATCAGGTCGTGACGCTCGGGTCCGTGACCCGTGGGCAAAACATAATCCGCGAACCATGCGGTTTCATTCCACGTGGGCGTGAGCGCGACGTAGCATTTGATTTTCGATTCATCCTTGAGCGCCTTGAGCCACATGAAGCCGTCGGGGTTGACCCACATCGGGTTGTAGACGCGCGTGAAATAAACGTCAATATCGCCGCGACCTTCTTCGAGCATGTGCGGTAACAAAATGGACATCTCATAATGTGCGAGCGGATATTCGATTGGGTAATGCAGTTCGTTCCACGTTTGGGGAGCGGGCGCGCCCTTGAACGGCTTGGGCACAAATTTATTCCAACCCGTCATGGAGGTGCCGCCCTTGTTGCCGACACTGCCAGTGAGAACATTGAGGAAGAAGATGCAACGCGCGACTTGCCATCCGCCGAGGTTGCCAACGCTGGCGCTGCGCCAGACATGCGTGGCAAGTTTGCCTTCGCAATTGGCTATATATTTTGCGGTTTCCTGAATGCGCTCGATGGGAACCTGCGATTCTTCGGCGGCGCGTTCAAAGGTGTATTCGCTGTATAAATCTTTGAGGAGGCGGTCGAAGTTTTCAAAACGTGGGGCGTGGCGCGTGGCGCGTATTTCGTCACGCAACTGCTCACTGTTCACTGATAACTGACCACTGACCACTGCATTCAGCGTTTCCTTCCAGTTGACCCATTTCCGCATGAAGTCTTTGTTATACAAATCATTCTGAATCAGATGATTCGCAATGGCAAGCAAAATGGTATTTTCACTGCCAGGCCAGGTGGGAAGCCAGACATCGCTCATCGATGCGGTGTTACTCAGACGCGGGTCGAAGGTGATGAGTTTTGCGCCATCCGTTTTGGCTTCGATGATTCTTTGCGCGTGCGGGTTGAAGTAATGTCCCGTTTCGAGGTGGCTGGAAATGAGCAGGATGACTCGCGCATTGGCGTAATCGGGGCTGGGACGATCCTGCCCGAGCCAGAAGTTATAGCCCGCCCGCGCAGATGATGAGCAGATATTGGTATGGCTGTTGTGCCCGTCCATGCCCCAGGTTTGGACGATGCGGTTGGTGTACCCATCTTCGCCAGGACGCCCAACGTGATAGACGATCCCATTCGGGCGGCGTAATTTGCTCTCACGCATTTTCTCGGCGATCTCGGTCAACGCTTGCTCCCAAGAGATGCGTTCCCATTTGCCTTCGCCGCGTTTGCCGACTCTTTTCAAAGGATAAAGAATTCTTTCGGGGTCATAGACTTGGTTATGCGTGGCGGGACCTTTCGCACAGTTGCGTCCGCGCGAGCCAGGGTGGACGGGGTTGCCTTCGAACTTGCGAATCTCGTAGGTGTCCTTGTCCACGTAGGCGAGAAGTCCGCAGGCGGATTCGCAGTTGAAGCAAACAGTCGGCACGAGCGTGTATCGCCGCGCAACTTTCTTGGGCCACTCCTTGCCATCCCATTCAACCCAGTCATCCCACACATCGGACGGGGGATACTGGCTGATGCGCCCATCGGGGTGGACGACTTCGGTCAGTTTGATGGGCTTGCGGTCGGATGCCGCAAATTGCGGGAGGGCGGTGCCTGCGGAGGTTTGAGGGATTTTTTTCATAGGGTGTCAGGTTCCAGGTGTCAGGTTATGAGATACAAATTACATTTTACGTGAACATTTGGCTTGAGTCTGAGAGTAAAAATCAGTATAATGTAAGCATAAAAGTCGAAAGACTTTCCTGCCTCGCGAAGAGTCGCCGACTGTGGCGACCTGCCCCCATCTACACGTGATGGATCGGGATAGCGAGGCAGGTTGGCTTTAATTACCATACAACAACATTTTTTTGATTTTTCTTTCAATCGTCTCATAAGCGCCAGTATCGTTATGCGTGTCACGCCGCCAGATCGCGCCTGCAATCAAATCGGCAATTTGAATCAATGGCTCGCTTTGCGAACGGCGAATTGAAATGCGGCGAAAACCGTGCGCAATGTTGCGCGCCTTTAAAATACGCTTGAGTTCTTCCTTTGTCTGGTCGGGATAACCATACTGATCCAATATCAACGTGCCGCCTGCGCGTTTTTCACTGGGGATGCGCGCAATCAATTCCGTTACAAAATAAAGATAAAAATCCAATCCTGACATACCTTTGTATGCTTCAGCCAATTTCGCCTTGTCAACGAGAATAGCCCATGCGTCAAAATCCGCTTGCGATAGCGCTGTGAAGACCCGATTGCGCAATCGTTCCGCCGAAAGTTTGCGAAAACCAAATTCGTAATTTTGAGCCAGCCCTGATTCGTGGCGTAGCTTTTCAAGCAAATCACGCAAATCTTCGGGGGATGGCGTGGCAATGACGGTTATTACAAAATATCTAGACGCGCCTTTCTCAAAGTTAAAACTCGTATCTCCAGATTCATCGCCAGCAAAGGTAAATGTGATCACGGTACATTTCCTTATTACGAATTCGGAATATGTTGCGGCGCCATCACGAAGGCGTATTCATAAAAGAACAAGCCGACAACGGAACACGCAACAGCGACGGGCGCGGACGCGCTGAAAGCCAACAACAACGCCAATGGAACGATGTGTCCCAACGCAATACCACCCCACCAATAATGATTGCGGAATTTGCCGTGGGTCATTTCGCGGGAGGCAAGCATGGCGGTGTCTGTTGGGAAGGAGTTGAGTTTGCCCGCAAAGGTCAGCAGGAGGTTGACTGCGATGCTGGCAGGGAAAAGGACAACAAGAAGCGCGTACAGGTCGGCGGAGAAATTTACGAAAGCGCCCAGGGCGAAGAACACGCCGCTTGCCACCATCATGGATTGCGCGAGCAGTTGGAAGGGCAGCAGGTTATTCTGCCACATATCGCGTCCCTCGGCTTGACCGAGCAGGAAGGCGGTGTAGATGACCACACCCAACGCAAACGGGAAGACGATCCACGCGACAAACGGGCGGACAGTTGCCACTGTTTCGAGGGGCAGTATCCCAACCTGAGCCGCGCCTTCGAGCAGCCACCAAAGTCCCGCCACAGCGGTGAATGTAACCATGATGTACGCGCCGCGCGCCACCCATGATTTCCATTGCGGACGGAGCAGGATGTTCAGGAAGCGCTTGGGTTGTGACAAATCCTTGATGAGCAGGATGGTCGTGACGAGCATGAAAACCATCGCGGTGAAGCCTGCGGCGAGGAAGGTCAGCGAGTCGAAGGCGAACATGCCGAGTCCTGCGCCGAGGCTGAGAAGCATGAAGAGTCCGCCTGCGATGCTTTTCGTGACAAGATACGAAGGCAGTTCCCAATGCCAGTTGATTCTGTGTTGCGCGTTGTAGGCGGTTTGAACCATGTGATCAGCGACGCGTCCGCCAATTTGAATGGGACCGTTAAGCGGCTGTCCCTGTGTTTGCGGAGTGCGGATGGGAGTGCCAGATTTGGATTTCAAGACAGGCAAAGCAATCGCGCCGCGTTCGTAGGCAGAGACGTTTTGCTCAGTGATTTTGTCTGCCCATACGTACGAGTCATGTGTCTGCGCGGCGGAGGGATGCAGCGACCAGTCGTTGCCGTTAATGTAGAACAGCTTGGGACCCGTCCCCTGCTCAGGCTTGCGAACTGTCGCTTGTGCAGTGGACAACTTTCGGCTTATTTCCGAAGCGGGGTCGTTCATGTCGCCAGCCAGAATCGCATGTTCGGGACAGACGACCACGCAGGCGGGTTCGAGTCCCACATCCAGACGATGGGCGCAGAAGGTGCATTTCGCGGCGGTGTTCGTTTCAGGGTCGAGATAGATCGAGTCGTAGGGGCAGGCTTGCATACAGGATTTGCACCCGATGCAAATGGACGGGTCAAACTCGACAATGCCGTCGTCACGCTGGTACATCGCAGTGACGGGGCAGATGCGCACGCAGGGCGGGTTGGCGCAGTGGTTGCAGCGCGTCACCTGAAAGCGGCGGCGCACATCGGGGTACGCGCCCGTTTCAACATATTTGACCCATGTGCGATTCACGCCAATCGGCACTTGATTTTCGGATTTGCACGCAGTGGAGCAGGCGTGACAGCCGATACATTTGCTTTGGTCAATCAGAAATCCATAATTGGTCATGAAGTGTCCTTACGATAAGATGGTCTCGTTGGAAAAGTGAGCATGGATTTGTTCCTGCCATTCCTTGAAAAGGATGCCGCATAATTTTTCCTCGGCGGTTTGCCATTCATACGCTGGATTCGATTCCAGTTTCGCCATCTGAATGACATCCTGTGAGAGCCAGAAACTTCCGCGCACGTCATAGCCGTTCACGTGAGTTTCTCCTGCATGGATAAAAGCGCGCGCTGAAATTTTCAAGGTACGCATTGGGGTGGGGATTTCACGTTCCTTGTGCAACGACAGGAATTCATCCGAGATCAGTTCCTGCGCCGCTTTGTTTGCGGATTCGATTTCTTCGGCGGTCAATGTGTCCGTTTGCACAGGACGGTTGAAGGCTCTAGAAAAATCGTCGATCAACATCCCTGTAATTTCCTCTGGCGAAGCGGTTATCGCAAGTTGATCGAGAGTCATAAGCTGCTGGCGCAATGCTTTTTCAGCAAGCCATCGAAAAGAGAAGGAGGGCGTTCGCCACACGGATGTCATGGATTCAAAGTCAAAATCAAATAGCAGGTTGCCCACTACAACACACGCTTCACCGATCCGTCCGCCGCCTGTTCCAGCGATGCGTTTGCCGTCCACTTCGATTTCGTTCGTGTCGCGCAGTTCGGCATTGAGACCGAGTTTCTTCAAGGTGTTGACGGGCGCGGACAAGGTCGAAGCGTAAATGTCCTTGAGCATGGCGGGCATGCGCGAGTGGTGAAAAATGCACTGGTAGAAAATCTGGTTTTCATCCAGATAGGTAGCGCCGCCGCCGAGCCTGCGGCGAAGAACTGGCAAGCCGCGCCGCGCGCACTCTTCTTTGTCAAACGTGTTCTCGAAAACCTGGTGATACCCAAGGCAAAGATACGGCGCGGACGGGCGGCAGAGGATGATGGTGTCGGTTGAATCCACGGTCATGCGCTCTGCCAGCGCGTGATACATCGCTTGCGTTTGCAACGGCGAGATAAGTCCGAGATTGAGGAGGCGGATGGAGTTCATCAGTAATCAGTAATCAGTAATCAGTGATCAGTGATTAGGCGGGGATGACGGGCAGGGAATAACTGGAGATGGGAGAATTGAGATTCGCCCACACCTCTTCCAGCTTCATCTGCTGGCGAATGACGATCAGGTCATTTGCGTTCGGCTGGAAGGGATAGTCACGATATTCCTCGCCGGGGCGGTAGGAACCATACGGGCGGTTGCACGCCACTTCACCCGCGCGGTCGGGGCAGCCATTGGTCATAAAAGGCATGCCTGTGTTGACAGCGATTTCCACCATCGTTTCGGGAGCATCGAGACGGGAGATGCTGCCATCGGCATCGAAGGTCAACGCTTCGCGGGATAATTCTTGATTCTCGATTAGATGCTTCACCAGTTGAATCCGTCGCATCCGATGAATGGGCGAGCGGGACAAATCCTGCATTACCGTCCCAGGTTCGGGGTTGAACGAGAATAAATATCCTGCGATCTGCTCCTCTTTCAGTTGATAGAACATGTCCACCAGTTCTCTGTCCGTTTCGCCAAGCCCAACGATAATGTGACAGTTGACCTTCATCGCGCCGTAAATATCGCGCGCGGCGCGGACGATGCGCCAGTGATACTCCCAATTATGGGGTCCCTTCGTGCCGCGTCCGCGAGTCTCTTCAAAGAGTTCCTCCGTCACCGCATCCAACCCGACGCCGATGATATCCACGCCTGCTTCTTTGAGGACGCGCAGGCGTTCTTCATTAAGCGTGGTTGCGCTCACCAAAGCGGACATGGGAACCTGCGGCGCGGGTTTCTTCACACGGCGGACCATATCCACCAGATCTTCATAGGCGCGATGATCCTGCACCTGCGAAATGCACACGCGTCCGACTCCGCCATTGGCTTCGCGTTCGGCGATCTTTTCCGCAACCAAATCCGTTTGATACAGAGGCCACGCCACACGGATGAACGTGTTCTCTTCTGGTGTGCCTGGACGCTCGCGGGCGAGTCCGCAGTAGGTGCAGTTGGCATAACAGCCTTCGGGATAATTTTGCAGAAGGTTGATGCAGTTGCAGTTACAGCGATTGATTCGCCCAGGCTTCAACCCAAGTTCAATCGCCGCCGCCATGCTGATGCGGACGTAATCGGGGCTGATATTGAATTTCTCATCTTGCAGGTCAGACGGTACAGTTACTTTTGCCATGAGGTCTCCTGTTTACGCGTAATTGGCGTTCTCTAACGCCAATGTGGATGCTAGAGAGCGTCCACTACGCGGAAAATAAATTACCACGTCACTCCACAACACGCATTGATAAACTTCGGCTGCAACCCATTTTGCCGCGCGTATTCGACGATTCCATTCGCGGGGTAGGCGATGCCATTCAAACCGGCATTCACAGCCAGGCGGTCGATCTCGACTTTCACATTTCCCATCGGGCGCGCGCAGCCCAACATCACAGGCGTGGAGGGCAGCGCCTTGCGAGCCTTTTCAAAGAACGCGCCGATCTCCTCCAAAGGCGGCGGGGTCACGCCCATCATCGGCGTGCCTGTCAGCGACATGAGCACCACCAGCACCAAAATCTTCGGCGGGTGGCGCAGGATCATTTCAAGCGCGTAATCCTCGCCGAGCATTTTCCCAAAGTGCAGACCGAGAATGATATGCGGAATGGTCGGCACGTTATTCTGCTCCAACCACGCCAGCGAGTTTTCATAATCCTCTGGATCAGAGTCGAGGTGATAGACCTCGCGCATCGTATCGCGATGACCAATCACGTCGATCATCGCGCCGTCGATGCCAACTTCGCCCAATGCGGCGCACGTCCGTTCATCGGGCACGCCCGTATGGACTCGCATCGCCAGCCCCAATTCATTTTTCACACGTTTCATATCATGGATATGCGGCAGCAGCGGCACGCGCCCCTGCTTGTCGCTTCCGCCAGAGATCAACACGCCGCGCGCGCCCTTCGACGCCAGGTCAGCACACAGGTCAAACAGCGAGCCATTGTGTTGGCGTAAATCTGCCATGCCGTGCAGCACATTTGTCTTGCAATGCTCGCAACTCAACGCGCACGCCGTCCCCGTCACACTGATCGATGCGAACTCAATCGCGTTCTGCGTGTCGAACTCGTCGGTTTTGTATTTTCTCAGCCCGGGCGCATGGAAGGTGATCGTCTCGCCAAAATTTGCGCGAAGGATTTCAAGCCCCTCCGTCGTCAAACGGATCGGCTCCGTGATCTGGATCAACTCAGGCATGCGCGCCTCCGGGCGTGACGTAACATCCGTACGGATCCGCGCGCATTTGACTCTCCACAACACGGGCGCGTGAGACTGCCTTCGTCACCGCCTCGATCATGACCTCGGGCTTGATTCCGTTAAACTGGCTTTCTCTACTCTGGAAGATTTTCCCGATCGTCGCCGCGACCTTCTCTGGTTGACTCGCGTGCCACCTCAACGACGCTTCCAAATCAGCGACGGCGCTTTCTTCCGCGAAAAAATCGCCGCCGATGAACGCGGCTTTGATCGTCCCGCCCGCCATCGTCACACTGACATCGATCAAGCCCGCGTCCGTTTTGATTTTTGCCGAGCCATTGCTGTCCGGCACGGATGTTGTTTGATAGACCCAATCGTCTGTTAGATATTTTTCGTTTTCCAATTTCGCAATGTCGGCAAGTTCGTCGCGGGTAAAACCGTCCGCGTGGACAAGGCTGAGGTTGAACGCGCCAGCAAACCCGTCGGTAATGACGCGCCGCACTTCATCGAGCGCAACCCAATTCTCCAATTCTCTTCTTACCGTCGTTATTCGTCCCGCAACGGTGTCAATCTCTTTATCGGAAATTTTCTCGAAGGGTGTGTTCAACACGCGCAGCATCAATGCGATGTCCAAATCCACCAACATGCTGGCATGGAACAACAACCCGCCAGATGGGGCGCGATAAATGCCCAACCCAACGAGTTTTTTGCCGTCCACTTCGATGTCGTTCTTGCGGCGGAAACTCGCCTGCACGCCGAGTTGATTCAATCCGCGCACGAGACCTTCGGAGAAGTTGCTCATCAACTCGCGTGCGTGTGAATAAGCGTCGCCCTGAGCGGTTAGTCGAAGGGAGTCATCCCCACGCCCAGGGATGGTGAGCGCCACGCCGAGTTGATCCGCGCCCATGATGATCGCGCCGCCGCCCGTCGGTCTGCGATTGATCGGGATTCCATTTTCGCGGCAATAGTCCACGCGAATTTCATTCTCGGCATTTTGAAAACGCCCGACCAAGGCGCAATGCGAACGATACGTGTAAAGACGCAATGTCGGCTGGGACAAATTCAACCCGACGCGTTGGGCAAGAATCTCATCCGCCGCGAGACCGAAGGAGGGGGATACGTTGTCGTCTGTGATTAGTCGCCAATTCATAAAAGCCTCAGTGCCGCAACATTCATGTTGCGCGTAAGTGGCAAGATAAATCTTGCCGTACTCATCTTCATCAATCAATCCATCCCTGGCTTTTGTAGCGTTTCACTTCCGCCTCCACCCACGCGGGCAAGCCGTCGCCAGAAACCAATTGCGCTGATTCATTCTCCCAATCGCTGGGTTTGATGACCACCATCCAGCCATCCGCGTAGGGCGATTGATTGACCAAGCCAGGGTTGCTGACGGTCGCATCGTTGCGCGCCACAATCGTTCCGCTGACGGGAGCGATCAAATCGCCTGTCATTTTCGCAGCTTCGAGCGTCCCCATCGA
>JAUXWL010000300.1 GCA_030680155.1 Anaerolineales bacterium | reverse complement strand
CCGGCCGATTCAGGCCAACAGACAAACTCCTCGCCTTCCTCGAAGCCCTCTGATTATGCCGACACCACCACAGCGAGCCCCACCAGAAACAACGACTTGAAACCCTACATCGGCATAATCCGGACATCGGCATAATGAGTGTTATGCCGACATCGGCATAAGGCGCACACAGCGAGGGGCGTCATCTCCGGTGTGCTGAAGAAGAAACTTGGGTTGGCGATTGTCGCGACGAAGGTCGATTGCAGGGGGACAGTGTATCGAGTGCAGGATTTCAAAGGATCGCGAATTGCCCTGTCATGAGGCGTTGGGTTGTCATCGAGTTTCAGTCTCTCGCCGCGATGCCCCATCCGATAGCACGAATAAAGCAAATGATTGATGCTGTAAGGCTCACTGCCAGCGCGGCAAAAAAGAAAGCTGAATAGATGTTCCAACCCAAGAGTGACTCGTCGTAGGTTTGATAGATCGCGATGTATGGAATGGGTGCAATTAGAAATTCAATTATTGGTCGAATGACTATTGTGATCTTTGATCGCTGGTTGCGGCTAAACATAGAGAAAAGCGGGTAAATCCGATCAAGAGAGGATTCGTGCAGTCTGTGCAGGAGGTCCGCCCGTGTGAATTGAACCTTGGATGTAGGGTCAGAAAAAAGAACCTGTGCTGGGTCGTTCGCGCGAATGTAGGAGAAATAAGCAAATGACGCATCCATCGCGAGGACGCGATTCATGCAATAGTTGATATTCACAAGGCTTATGATGAAAATGAAGTACCTTTGAATGAGATCAAATCGCACGTCTATTCCAAAAAGTGAGACAATTCCCTCTTTCGGGACACCAAAAGCAATCAGGAGCGTGAGTGAGACAATTGCGATAAAGCCCCTATTCATTGCTTTGGTGTGAATACTCACCGAATCCGAAAGTGCCTTAGCGTCGTCCGAAACGATGTTATCTGACATTTGGTTTAGCTAGGGAACGTCTGATTAACGGCTTCGGCTTCGCCGAGATGGCCGTCTGAGCGTCGCTGGGACACCTTTTTCGGGCAAATGGCATCGATTTTGCGGTTTCGGAGCCGCATCCGCGGCGGCGCGCCCGCTTTCGGGCAGACTG
>JAUXWL010000289.1 GCA_030680155.1 Anaerolineales bacterium | reverse complement strand
CAAGTCAGGTCGCCCGCTCTGGTCTGTTCAACCACTTCTCGCGGAAAGGAGGTGGAGAACGGCATAACTCGGATTGCCTCTCCAACCTCCCCAGCCTTTGCTGGGGTTTTTGATTCGCTGTACGGCAACACATCGTCCCCGCAAGGGGTTCATGTTGCCAACCATCACCGCGATATAAATATCGCGTTACATTTAGGAGAACCCATGATTCGCAAGACTTTGATTTTGACATTACTCATCGCACTACTCACTGCATGTGCGCCTCAAGCTGCGCCGACACCTGCTCCCGTCTCGACGGAAATTCCCGCCACTGAAGCCGCTGTCGCAGAATCCGGACTGACCTTCACCGACGGACTTGGCCGTGAGATCACACTCGTGGAAATTCCGCAACGGGTCGTTTCGCTGGCCCCGTCCAACACGGAGATTCTCTTCGCCGTGGGAGCAGGCTCACAGGTGGTCGGACGCGATGAATTTTCCGACTATCCCGCCGAAGCCGCATCCATTGAATCCGTCGGCGGTTCGATGGGTGAATACAGCGTGGAGGCCATCGTCGCGCTTGAACCCGACCTGGTGCTGGCCGCCGAGATCAATACCCCCGAATTGATCAAGCAATTGGAAGATTTGGGTTTGACCGTATATTACCTGAGCAACCCGACCACCCTTGAAGAAATGTACGTCAACCTTGAGATCGCCGCGCAGTTGACGGGACAGGATGCCAGCGGTTTGATCGAATCGCTCCAAGTCCGCGTCGCCGCTGTGGACGAGAAGATCGGCCCGCTTAGTTACCGTCCATATATATTTTATGAAATTGACGCCTCCGACCCGAACAAGCCGTGGACGTACGGTCCGGGCACGTTTGGCAACTGGCTGATCGAACGCGCCGGTGGATTCAACATCGCCAGCGACACAGCGGATGCGTATCCGCAGTTGAGTTTGGAGCAGATCGTGGTCGCCAACCCGTCCATCATCATCCTCGGTGATGCGATGTGGGGCGTGACCTCCGAATCCGTTCTGGAGCGCGCCGGCTGGGAAACCATCGAAGCGGTAAAGTCCAATAATATCTTCCCGATTGACGACAACCTCATCAGCCGCCCGGGTCCGCGTCTGGTGGATGGCCTCGAAGCGCTGGCGAAGATTTTCCACCCAGGTGTGTTTGAATAACTCACCATACACACCCTCACCCTACCCCTCTCCCGAAGGGAGAGGGGACTCCCTTCCCCCACTGGGGGAAAGGTAGGGGATGAGGGAAAGCGCCATGAGCAAACCCTTCCTTTTCTCCTTCCTCCTTCTTCTGGTTGCTATCGTCCTCAGCCTTGCGATTGGCTCTGTTTTCATTTCTCCCGCCGAGTTGTGGAATGTCCTGCGCGGCGCAGGGAAGGAGACCTTTGCCTTCATTGTCTGGCAGATCCGCCTGCCGCGTACGGCGCTGGTCGCATTGACGGGCGCCGCCCTGAGCGGGAGCGGCGCGGCGTATCAGGGCTTGTTCCGCAATCCGCTGGCGGACCCGTTCCTGATCGGCGTCGCTTCGGGTGCGGGGCTAGGCGCGGTCATCGCCATGTCGATCCAGTGGCCGTATTCCTTTTGGGGATTGATGGCAATCCCAATGTCCGCGTTTATTGCGGCATTGATCACAGTCTTCATTGTTTATTTCCTCGCGCGCGTCGGGCAGACCATCCCCACCACGAATTTGATCCTTGCCGGTGTGGCATTCTCTTCCTTCGCAACCTCATTGACATCCTTCCTGATGCTGCGCTCCACCAGTGAAGTCCGCCGCGCGTTGGGCTGGCTGTTGGGCGGAGCAAGTCAGGCAGGCTGGACGGCCGTCCTCGCCATGCTGCCGTATCTCGTCATTGGGCTGAGCATCCTCGTTTTTTTCAGCTACCGTCTCAACCTGCTGCAATTCGGCGATGACCAGGCGCAGCAGATGGGCTTGAACGTCAACCGCACGAAGACGATCCTGCTTGTGGCGGCATCACTGGCCACTGCATCGGCGGTGGCCTTCTCTGGCATCATCGGCTTTATCGGACTGATCGTTCCGCATGTCATGCGCTTGTGGTTTGGCGGAGATTACCGCCGGCTGATTCCACTGTCCATTATTGGCGGCGCATCCGCCTTACTGGTTTCGGATATCATAGCGCGTATCGTCCTCGCGCCGCAGGAGATTCCTGTGGGTATCATCACCGCATTGGTCGGCGCGCCCTTCTTTTTGTGGATTTTGCGCCGCGTAAAAAATCAGGGCTATTGGTAGCTTATGGAAATCATCATCCGCAGCATGGACGCACAAGGCGACCCGCAAACCAGGTCCTTCTCGCGCAACTCCAGCGTGAATTCGAGACTCGTCCTTGGCATCGAGAATGAAAAACTGGTATACACCGTCGCCGCCGTCGAACCGTATGAACGGGATGTTCAGATGGAAGACACGGACTACGGGTTTTCAGAAACCCCACCCACCATCTTTTTCGCCGAAGTGAATGGCAAGCTTGCCGGGCGCATCAAGATGCTCAAGTGGTGGAATCAATTTGGCTACGTGGAAGACCTCGTTGTCAATCCCGAATATCGCGGTGCGGGCATCGGACGAAAACTGCTCGAACGCGGCATCCGCTGGGCGCGTGAAAACAACTTCCCCGGCGTGATGCTCGAAACGCAGGATGATAACGTCCCGGCCTGTATGTTGTACCAAAGCTGCGGTTTTGTATTAGGCGGCTTTGACCGCAATGTCTATAAAGGCATCGACCCGAAAAGAAAAGATTCCGCGTTATATTGGTATCTCATTTTCTAACATGCTCAAAATCCAAAACCTCTCCGCCTCCTATCACGGACATCAGGTGCTGCACGATGTTTCGTTTGACGTTAAGAACGGTGAAGTGCTCGCGCTTATCGGTCCGAACGGCGCGGGCAAGTCCACCATTGTCCGCGCGGCGAGCGGCGTGATTCCGTCCACGGGACAGGTGCGCACCAACGGCGATGACTTCCACGCGCTATCCCCGCTTCAACGCGCGCGCTATATGGCCGTTGTGCCGCAGGCGATCTCGCTGCCGCCCGCCTTCACCGTCTGGGAGACGGTCTTGATGGGACGCACGCCCTACCTCGGCTTTCTTGGCAACGCCTCTTCCCACGACGAGGAACTGGCCCGCCAGTCCCTGGGCAAAGTCAACGCCCTGGCATTTGCGGATCGGCGCGTGGGCGAACTCTCCGGCGGAGAAGCCCAGCGCGTTTTGCTCGCCCGCGCCCTGTGCCAGTCCACGCCGATCCTTTTGCTCGATGAACCCACCGCGCATTTGGACCTGCAATATCAAGTCAGTCTCTTGGAATTAATTCGTGATCTGGCGCGCGAGGAGAATCTGGCGGTATTGATCGCCCTGCATGACCTTAATCTCGCCGCCCGCTATGCAGACCGGGTCGCTTTGCTGGTCGGCGGACGGCTCAATTCCATCGGCACGCCGCGCGATGTGCTGACTTCCGAAAAAATATCGAACGCCTATTGTCTGCCTGTGCAGGTGGTGGAGCATCCGTTCATGGATACCCCGCTGGTATTGCCAAAATAACAGACCTCATCTCAAAAGATGTCAGGCTAAAAGCCTGACCTACTGACCTATACAAAAGGTGGTGGTCACATCGAATGTGACCACCACCTTTTTACTTCTCACTCAGTACTCCCAACTACTTCCCCTTCAACTCATCGCGCACGAACAGGGTCAGCACCACGCTGACCAGACTGATGACGAGACTGCCCAGCAAGGCAGACCAGAAACCGTCCACCATGAAGGCAAAGCCAAGCGACTGCCCAACGGCGCTGGTGAGCATGAGCATCAGTGTGTTGACCACCAGGGTGAACAACCCCAGTGTCAGAAAGATGAGCGGGCAGGTGAGTAACTTCAGCAGCGGACGTACCAGTGCATTGAGCAGGCCGAAGATGAGCGCAACCCATAGGATACCCGTCCACACACCCAGATATTCGATGCCGGGTACGACCCAGATCGCGGCATACAGTCCGGCGGCATTGATCGCCCAGCGGAGGATGAATTTTGTCATGGTATCTCCTTTTCTTTTTACATCTTTATTTGAAGATGATACAAAGTCTTACGCAGAAGCGGTCAGGAAGTTGCCTGCATCCAGGTGAGAGTGCGCAGGGGTTTGAAGCCCGCGGCATGGATGGCATTGTCAAATTGGCCGACGGGGAATTCAAATAAGACATGCGGATATTGATACGATAGTTCGCGGCGCGCCTGAATGAGCAATGCTGTCAACGCTTCGGGGTCGGACCCTGCGCCTGCTCCTGCAAAGAGACCTTCGCCTCGTCCGGTGGGAATCCACGAGAGCGTGGCTTCGAGGCGGCCGGCCCCTGAGCCTGTCGAAGGGCGTATGGCAGACCATTGCTTGATGTTGAGATCCACGAAAAGCAGGTAGAGCCAGTTGATGAGACCCGGCTTCAGGGAGTGAATGTTCCAGTTGCGGTGCCAGGCCAAAGGGTAGGGATAGAGGCGCGTCAGCCAGGGGAGTTGAGTCGCCCAGTGCTGCGGATGTCTGCTGGTGATGGCGATATCCGTATCCGGCGGTTTGGCGTGGAGGTCGGTGACTGCCTTCCAGGTGGTGCGTCGGGCGTATTCGATAAAGCCGAGGGTTTCGTAGAGGCGGATGGCTTCGAGGTTGTCGCTGCGGACGTGCAGCCAGATGTTTTGCACGTTCTTTTCGCGGGCGTGCTGCATGGCGCGCTGGGTGAGGGCGCGGGCGATGCCTTTGCGGCGGTGATCGGGGTGGACGGCGACGTTGGCGATCAGGTAGAGGCGTTGTTTGTCCTGCCGAAAGGGGACGAGGCTGGCGTTGCCGACGATGCGCCCGTTCTCCTCCCAGATGTAGCCGGTGAGGGGCAGGCTGGCGCTGTCTGCGACTCGGTTGGCCCATTTGAGGAAGGCGCTGTCGCCACTGGAGCGGCGCATATCCTGCACGTAGCGCCTGCCTTCGCTGTCCATCGTATCTGCGAAACAGGTTTCGATCAGGTCTGCCACAGCGGGCAGGTCCCGCAATATATTGAGCGGACGCAGGCGCGGGTGATGCTCACTTCTCGTGGGGATGGTGATGGAGGACATTAATGGAAATTATAGCCGCTGGAGTTGATTTTTGATTAGTAAAGCTGTAAACTGATTTGAAATATGGACAAACCCTTAGGGTCTTTGCCTACGAGTTAAGAAACAGTCCTTAGCTGGCTGGGATGATATCTGCAAATGTAAGCCATAACCATGACGACACTAAAAACAGTTGCATCTTTATTTGAAAATACGCCCCCCCGTTGGGGTTTGCGCGGGGATCCATACCTATGGCGGGAGATGCGCGCGCATTTCGAGCAAACCCCGCTCCCGGCTTCATCCGACCAGTTGTCGGCTCTTATTGAAGCGGCGTTCGAGTCACTGACCGGCCATCTCATCTCGGAGCTTGATGGCTTTTTCATCGAGCGTTTCAGTCATGGGGGCATGTCCAGCGGATATGTGTCTCCAAATTTTTGGAGGGAGCAAGTGGTTTCGTTGCTGGGTGTCCGATTTTCTGAAATTGACCAGTCCGCTTGAAGCGGTGTGATCTGTCCTTGTTCACGCTCCTCCAGCGTAATGCTCCTCCGAAATCTAACACTCCTCTTACGCCGCATTGATAATCCGCCGATGCGGCGTTTGTTATAATGCCTCCATTGATTGGACGATAGACGATGGACGGCAGACCGTGAAGTACGGTCAATAGTCCACTGTCCATGGTCCATCCGGAGGATACCCCCATGATGCGATTTGACCGATTTACCGAGAGAGCACAGGAGGCCGCCCAGCGCGCCGCGGAGATCATCCAACGCTACGGGCATAACCAAATTGATACTGAACATATCCTGCTGGCGTTGATCGAACAACCCGGCGGAGTGATTCCCCAAATTTTAGAAAAACTGAGCGTCAGCGCCGAAGCGTTGACCGAACGACTTGACGCGACCCTGCGCGCCAGCCCGAAGGCGAATATCTTCGGCGGCGGAGCGGGGCAGATCTTCATCACGCCGCGCGTCAAGCGGATTATTGATCTGGCCAACGAAGAAGCCAACCGCCTGAAAGATGAGTACATTTCAACGGAACACATCTTTTTGGCGATCCTCACCGAGCGCAACACGCCCGCCGCCCGCATTTTAGAGTCCGCCGGGCTGACGCGCGACCGTGTCTATGACGCCATTCAGGATTTGCGCGGCGGACAGCGCGTCACCGACCCGCAAGCGGAGACGAAATACCGCACCCTCGAAAAATACTCGCGTGACCTGACCCAACTGGCGCGCGAAGGTAAACTTGACCCCGTCATCGGGCGTGACAAGGAAATCCTGCGCCTGATCCAAATCCTTTCCCGCCGCACGAAGAACAATCCCGTGCTGATCGGGGAGGCAGGTGTGGGTAAGACCGCCATTGCCGAAGGTCTCGCTCAAAAGATCGCAACCAACGACATTCCCGAGATCCTTTCGGGCAAGCGGGTGGTTGCGCTTGACCTGGGTGCGATGATCGCAGGTTCGCGCTTCCGCGGCGAGTTTGAAGAACGCCTCAAAGCCGTCATGGACGAAGTCCAGCGCGCAAAAGGCGACGTGATCTTGATGATCGACGAGTTGCACACTGTCGTCGGAGCAGGAGCAGCCCAGGGGGCGATGGATGCGAGCAATATGCTCAAGCCTGCGCTGGCTCGCGGCGAACTCCAGTGCATCGGCGCGACCACGTTGGATGAATTCCACAAGCACATTGAAAAAGATGCCGCGCTTGAACGCCGCTTCGCTCCCATCTTTGTGGATGAGCCGAGCGTGGAAGATACCATCAAGATGCTGCACGGGTTGCGCGATAAATACGAAGCGCATCACAAAGTCCGTTTTTCGGATGATGCGCTCGAAGCTGCCGCCCGCCTTGCAGACCGCTACGTGACCGACCGTCACCTGCCCGATAAAGCCATTGACCTGATGGACGAAGCCGCCGCAAAATTACGTGTGGCGTTGTATTCCATGCCGCCCGACCTCAAGGGCATGAAGACCGATATTGACAAACTTCATGCCGAAGAGGAACAGGCGGGTTTGGAGCGCGATTACGAACGCGCCGCGCAGAAGAAAGCCGAACGCCTGCGCCTGGAACAGGAATATGCCGCCAGCCGCGATAAATGGGAATCCGAACACCAGCTCGATGAAGTGGTGGATGTGGATGACATTGCATCGGTCGTCAACCAGTGGACGGGTATTCCGCTGACCCAGATGATGGAGACCGAAGCCGAAAAACTTCTGCAAATGGAAGCGCGTTTACACGAACGCATCATTGGGCAGGAGGAAGCCATCCATGCCATTTCGGATGCCATCCGCCGCGCGCGTTCGGGTCTCAAAGACCCCAGCCGCCCCATTGGTTCGTTTATCTTCATCGGTCCGTCCGGCGTCGGCAAGACCGAACTGGCGAAGGCGCTGGCCTGGTTCATGTTCGATGATGAGGATGCGCTCGTCCGCATTGATATGTCTGAGTATCGCGAACAGCACACCGTCTCGCGGCTCTTCGGCGCGCCTCCCGGATACGTCGGATACGAGGAAGGCGGTCAACTCACCGAAGCCGTCCGCCGCAGGCCGTACCGCGTGCTGCTCTTCGACGAAATTGAAAAAGCCCATCCCGAAGTATGGAACGCCCTCCTGCAAATTTTGGATGACGGACGTATGACTGACGGTCAGGGCAATGTAGTGGACTTCCGCAACACGGTTCTGATCATGACCTCGAACCTGGGTACCGAATACGTGAGGAAGGGCGGCACTCTGGGCTTTTTGCCGCAAAAAGCGGATAACTCCGACCGCGAGGCACATATCAAGATCGAGAAGGCGCTCAAGGATGCCTTCCGTCCCGAGTTCCTCAACCGCATCGATGAGATCATCATGTTCTCGCCGCTCTCCCTCGAACAGATGGAAGAGATCGTCGTCCTGCAAATGAAGGAAGTGCAGGAGCGCCTCAACGAGCATAATATCTCGGTTGAATTGACTGACACCGCCCGTGCCTGGCTGGCGAAAGAAGGCTACGACCCCGCCTTTGGAGCGCGTCCGCTGCGGAGGGCCATCCAAAAATTCGTCGAGAGTCCGCTTTCGGTGGAATTACTCAGCGGCAAATACAAAGACGGCGGAACCGTCATCGTGGATGTGGATGAGCAGGCAAACAAGATCATCTTTCATACCGAAGCCGCTCCCGTGAAAAAACCTAAACGCAAAGTGGACGCGTAGTCGAGAATCAGCGCGAGACGAAAAGTCTCGCGCTGATTTTTTTCCATAAGGACCGCACCGGAATAGCCTGAATTTCCTAACCCACTTTTCAGCCCCACAGGGTATCATCGGGTAATCTTTTTTACATTCGAGGAACTGATGACAGAAAATAAATCAAGTACGACTGCAATTGTGATTGGGATCGTGGTATTGCTGTGCTGTATCTGCGTGCTGGTGGCGGGGATGGCGGGCTATGCTTATTACACCCTCATGCCCTCAACCACTGAATTGACAGACTTCCTGCCTGTGGATGAATCACCCACCGCAGCGCCTGAGATCACCCGCCCGCCGCTGGAGACAATCACCACTGAAACGCTGGAGACCCTGCAAAATACCATCGTCCCAAATAACGACCCGCGTGAGTTGGCGTGTCGTTTGGATGGGAAATGCAACGTCCCTGAGGTGATGGCGACCACCGCCGAACCGCGCAACGTGGGAGATACCGATAAATTCTGGGTGCATAACCTCGATACGAATGTCAATAACGAAGTACAAGCCACCCTGCGCTATGCCACTCCGCATGTTTATTTTTGGGTGCAGGATGGCGTGGATGTGAACGAAAGCGAAATGAAGGCGTTGGTGGATGAGTTCGAGAACAAGATCTACCCAACCACCCGCGAATTCTTCGGTAGTGAATGGTCGCCCGGCATTGACGGCGACGAGCATATCTACATCCTGTATGCCCGTGGCTTGGGCTTTTCGATCGCGGGATATTTCTCCTCATCCGATTCTGTCCACCCGCTGATCCAGGAATATTCCAATGGGCATGAGATGTTCCTCTTCAATGCGGACAACACCCCGTTGGGCGATAACTTTACCTATGGCGTGCTGGCGCATGAATTCCAGCACATGATCCACTGGAATTTGGATGGCAACGAAACCTCCTGGTTGAACGAAGGCTCCTCCGAGTTGGCGGCGTTCATCAGCGGCTACGGCCCCAGTGGGTCCGACGGGTTCTACATCAACGACCCCGACTGGCTGTACATCAACAACCCCGATCTTCAACTCAACGACTGGCCCAACGACCAGAACGCTACCACCCCGCATTACGGCGCAGGCTTCCTGTTCATGACCTACTTCCTCGACCGTTTTGGGGAGGAGGCGACTCAGGCGCTCGTGCGCGACCCTGCCAATGGTCTGGAAAGTGTGGATGATGTGTTGCGTGAAATCGCCGCCACCGACCCGCTTACTGGTCTGCCCATCGACGCAGATGCCTTCTTTATGGATTGGGCAATCACCAACTTCCTGCTCGATAAATCCGTTGGCGACGGGCGTTTCGTCTATAACAATTACCCCGGCGCGCAT
>JAUXWL010000286.1 GCA_030680155.1 Anaerolineales bacterium | reverse complement strand
CTTCTACACAATTTTAGATTTGGAATTGCTGTCCAGAAAGAGCCGTATTTTCGAGGTGAAACCGAACGGAAATGGCTCAGCTCCTTGAAATGACTTATGAGCGTTGGATTTTTTACCGCCAAGCGCGCCAAGGTCGCCAAGAAAACCTTGAAATCTTGGCGTACTTGTCGTCTGGCGGTTCGATTTTGTGCTTTTGTACGGTAGCGAAAAAAGCGCTAAAAAGTAACCTTGCAGAATCGTATTAATTATCACAATCACCTTGTCTTACAGACATCTTGTGCTACTATAAACTCAGAAAAACGAAAAAGGCAAACCCGTCGAAAGACGGCGACGCAAAGCTACAGGGCCTACCGTTGTGGAAACACAACCACGGCAGCCAAGCCGCCGAAGTAAAAATGCATAAGGCATGATTCCCTCAGCGGACTTGGCTCACACCAAGTCCGTTTTTCGTTGAACATTAAAAGCGGTTTCGTACCGAAAAAGGCAAACCCGTCGAAAGACGGGGACGCAAAGCCATGGGTCTAACGCTGTCTTGTGCAGCCATGATTGCCAGGCCACCGAAAACGAGCCTCCACCTCGACTGCGCCCGTGTAACCGATCTGGATGCTCCAAGGAGTTTCTTATGGCATCCAAAAATCAGTTCGCGCAAGTCAAAAAACAGATCGTCTCCCTTGTCATGCTGGGAGTTTTCCTGTTGGCCCTGGCGCTGCCAGCGCCCGCCCTCGCAGATGGACGCGCCCCCGCCATCCAACCCACCCTTTCAGAGTTCATTGAAACCGTAAAAGATGGCAGTTTCGGCACCCTGCGCGGGGTGTATGTGCAGGGCGTAATGGCATACCCGGTAGTTCAACAACCTGCCGGGAAACCCGGCTACGTCTCCGGCACGGATGGGCGCTTGACCCAATTCAAAATGGCATCCACCTACGGCACAGTGGGTGTGCTTGCGCACAATTACCTCGCTGGGGCATCCTTCACACAGATCAAAAAGGGCGACATCATCACCCTGGTCTATGGCAACGGACGTACCAGCACCTTCCTTGTAACCGACATCCTGCGCTATCAGGCGCATACGCCCCTCAGCCCTTACAGCAACTTTACCAACCTCGATACCGATGAGTTCCATACTGCCGAGCAGCTCTTCAAAAAGGTGTACGCAGGCGAATATCACCTCACCCTGCAAACCTGTATTGAAAAAGACGGCGACTTGAGCTGGGGCAGGTTATTCATCATCGCAGTACCTGTCAACGAAGACACGATTTTCAAAACTGGAGAGTTTCAGGGATAAAATACCCTGCATGACCTCGCTTGCAGATAAGCTGAAGTCCCTGGGCGTCAAGACAGGGACTTCGCATCTTTCCCCGCCCAAACCTGAGCGCTACACCATCGACTCTGTCGTCGCTGGGACATTTCTCCCCACCCCGCGCGGGGAGGCTTTTGTTTCCGAGCAGGTCTTTGGCGCAGACTACCTGCACGGCAGCGTCTCTCCCTATTCTGATTTCCCCCTTTCTTTAATTTCACAATGGGCAAAAGACCCGCGTATTCTGGATTTACCCATCCATAAATTTGCATTCCTCGATACCGAGACTTCCGGTGTTTCCGGCGGCACAGGGACGTATGCCTTTCTTGTCGGTGCGGCGCGTTTTGTGGATGATAAATTCGTCCTCAAGCAATTCTTCCTGCGCGATCCCTCGGAAGAGCCGGCCATGCTCGAAGCATTGATCCACTTCCTCGCGCCATGCGAGGGACTGGTGACCTTCAATGGAAAATCCTTTGATGCGCCGCTGCTCGTTACGCGTTACTCGTTACACAGAATCCCTGTTCCCTTCAAAAACTACGCCCATATTGATCTATTGCCATTAGCGAGAAGATTATGGCGCGATAGGCTTCCCTCGCGCGCGTTGAAATATCTCGAAGAGCATGTGCTGGGATTCACGCGCACATCCGAAGAAGTGCCGGGTTATGAAATTCCCTGGTTGTATTTCGATTATTTGCGCACGGGGGATGCGCGCCCGATGGGCGGCGTGTTCTATCACAATGCCATGGATGTGGTTGCAATGGCGGCATTGCTGGGGCATGTCAGCGAGCTGCTGGCGGACCCATACAACGGACATGTGGAGCACGGTCTCGATTTCATTGCGCTCGGCAAGCTGTTCGAAGACCTCGGCCATTGGGAGGAGGCGGCGCGTCTGTATGAGCGTGGACTCGAGTCTAAGTTGGAAGAAGCAGATTTCGGCGTGGCGGTGAAGCGTCTTTCCATCCTGCAAAAGAAGCGCGGAGACCTGGCTCAGGCTGTCAGTTTGTGGGAAGCGGCGGCGAAGAAGGGTCATATTTATGCGTACATCGAGCTGGCAAAATATTATGAGCATAAACTGCGCGATGTGAAATCGTCCATCCATTGGGCGCAGGCGGCGCGCAGGGAAGTGGAAAAAGCGGAGATGCCCGCCTACATCCGCGCACACTGGCTGGGTGAAATTGACCATCGGCTGGCCAGGTTGGAGCGGAAAGCGGGTTTATAATTGGGCAATCATTTAATTGGAGGAGCGCAAGATGCAAATTACCGTTTCGCAGGAGCAGGGTAATGTCCCTGTGACCGTTTTGAAATTGGCAGGTCAATTGGATGGGCAGTCCTATCAGAGCCTGATCGCGAAAGCGCAAGAGGTACACAAAGGCGGCGCGGGGAACCTCCTGCTGGACATGTCTGAGTTGACGTATATTTCCAGCGCCGGGCTGGTTTCGTTACATACGATCGCGCTGATGTTGCGCGGCGAACCCCTGCCAGACCCCGAACAGGGTTGGTCGGCGCTCAAATCCATGGACCGTTCGCGCGAGAGCGGGATACAGAAGCACATCAAATTGCTGAATCCGCGCCCGGAGATCGTCAGCGTTTTGGATATGGTCGGTTTTTCGGCGTTCTTCCAAATTTTCACAGATAAACAAAAAGCGCTTGAATCTTTTTAGAAACTGAATTCAACAGCGATGCGGCCAGCCCGCATCGCTGTTTCTTATTAAAGGTGAATTAAGATGAAAAAAAGCAATCTGGGAAATCTTGTTTTTATCCTTCTTGTTGTACTGACTGTGGTTGTGTGGATCGTGTTCCCGCCGATCGATGACGGGCGCGAAACCTTCATGCGTACATACGCGGGCGAAGCGCTTGGCTCACTGGTCGTGGTCTTGATGTCGTTCTCGCTCTTCCTTTCGACACGACCCAAATGGGCGGAACCATATTTCGGCGGGCTGGACAAGATGTACATGACCCATCGGCGCACATCCACCAGCGCGTTCCTGTTGCTCTTTGTGCATCTGCTGACCGTACCTATCACCACCGTCAATTTGCGGATCGGCAACTACATGGCGATGATCGCCTTCCTGGGCATCGTCGCCATCGTCCTGCCGACGCTTGCGCCGCGCATCCCATTCCTGAACAGGTTGAGCGGTCCCACCTATGAGTCGTGGAAAAAGTTGCATCGGTATATCGGTCTTTTTTTCATCCTCGGTTATCTGCATGCCCTGAACGTGAACGGCTTGAGCGCGTTCATCGCCATCAACTGGGTGCAGATCTTCTTTATCATCGGCGTGATATCCTACCTTTACGTGGAAGTGTTCGGCGGTTTCTTCAGAAAATATGTGCCGTATACTGTGGAAGCGATCAACCATCCGAATAACTCCGTCACCGAAGTGGTACTGCGTGCGAAGAAGGGCCCCATCAAGAAACAACGCGCGGGTCAGTTTTTGTTCGCGCGCTTTTTGGGCGACAAGGAAATGAACGAGTCGCATCCCTTTACGATTTCCAGCGCGCCGCATGAAGATGTCCTGCGTGTCACGGTCAAAGCCTGCGGCGATTTCACCCGTCATTTATTCGCCAACCTAAAAGCAGGCACAGACGCCGTCATCGAAGGCGCGTATGGGATGTTCGATTACAAGACAGGTGGACAAAATCAGATTTGGATCGCGGGCGGCATTGGCATCACCCCTTTTCTTTCGTTCATTCGGGACCTGGAAACTGGTCTCAACCATGATGTGACTTTTTACTACACTGTCAGACATCGCGAGGAAGCCGTCTTCGTGGAAGAGATCGAAGCGGCGGCAAAGAAGTACGAACGGTTCAAGGCGCATATCCGCTATTCCTCCAGTGACGGCTCGCTGACTGTGGAGGAGATCATCAAGAACGCAGGCGGCGACCCAACCAGACATGACATCTACATGTGCGGTCCGCTGCCGATGATACAAGCCTTTGAGCGCAAGTTCGTGGAAGCAGGCCTGCCTGTGGAAAACATCCATTTCGAGGAATTCAATTTCAAGTAAGAGGAGAATCACATGCAAATCTCTTTTTCCAAACAGGAAGCGGTCACCATCATGCACATTCTGGGGGACGTGGATTCGTCCAGTTATACGGATGTGATCAACAAGGCGCAGGAAGCCTACGACGAAGGCGCGCGTAACCTGCTGGTCGATCTTTCCAAAGTGCCGTATGTGAGCAGCGCAGGGTTGATGGCGTTCCATACCGTGGCGCGCATCTTCACAGGTCAGCCAGTGATGGCAAAGGATGGTAACAGACCCTCCTTCCGCGCGATCCATCCGCAGGAGGATGGTTCCGCGCGCGAGCATGTCAAATTACTCAGCCCCCAGCCTCCCGTGGAGCAGGTACTGGATATGGTCGGGTTGGCGGCATTCTTCAAGGTCTTCACGGATTTGGAGACCGCAGTGAGTTCATTCCAATAGATTTTGGTGCATCCTTTATTGTGGACGTTTTTGTAAGAATACTTTACACTCCAGCGTCCATACGAAAAACCAAAACCTTTGAGGATAAAATGGCTAAAAAGAAGAACACCAAAAAAAGTAGTCGCAGCGCCCGCAGTGGACTTTCCGCCTATTTGCGGAAGCCCGCCGTGCAGTTTGGGATGATCGCAATTGTGGCCTTGCTCGTCTACCTGATCGCGGCATCCAGCGGCGGCGGAGCGACATCCACTGCCCTGGCGCGCGAAGTCAGCGTGGATCAGGCCTACTCGATGTATCAGCAGGATGGTGTTTTCGTCCTTGATGTCCGCACACAGGAGGAATGGGACGAGTACCATGCTCCGAACACCACCTTGATCCCGCTCGATCAATTGCAGGCGCGCATCGACGAAGTGCCGAAGGATCAGGAAATTCTGGTTATTTGTCGCTCCGGCAACCGCAGCCAGGAGGGACGCAACATCCTGCTCTCGGCGGGCTACAACGCCACCAGCATGACGGGTGGATTGAAGGAATGGTACGTCCGAGGCTATCCCATCGAAGGCGCGCCGCAATAATCTCGGTATCTCGAAATTAAAGACTCTAAAGCCCAAACTTTAGAGTCTTTTTATTTTCACTTTCTCTACCGTACATTTTCCTCGCAAAGAAACCCTAAAGGTCTTTTCGGCGAATCGAGAATCTGCGAAGGAAAAGGAGACCTTTAGGGTTTGCGTGTACGGTAGAGAATTTTCACTTGGAACCTACCCGAATATTCCCGGAATGCGGACTTCAGTCCGCAATATAAAAGGCAGACTAAAGTCTGCACTCCGATTTTTCGGATGGGACTTTTCAACTTTCGTTCATGGTTATAATCATCCTGTGGAAACTACAACAACCCCCAATCGTTTGTCACGCAGATTGATACTCTCCGTCGCGCTTGGCGTTTTATTCTTCGTCGCAATTGCCATGATCCCTGCTGAATTTTTCGCCTGGCTGTGGAGTCGGATGAATGTCTTCGCCACGGTCTTCCTCGGCATTTTTGTGGAGGCTGTCCCGTATCTTATTTTGGGGACGCTTGCCTCTGGTTTGGTGGAGGTTTTCCTTGACCGCGACCAGATGAGCAAATGGGTGTCGGGTCGCCCTGCCGCAGCGGCGGTCAGCGGAGCTTTCATGGGCATGATCTTCCCCGTCTGCGAGTGCGGCGTGGTGCCGCTCACGCGCCGTCTCTTCCATAAGGGACTGCCGCTCTCGGCGGGTATTTCCTTTTTGCTGGCTGCGCCGGTCTTGAATCCAATTGTGGTGTTTAGCACGGCGGCGGCATTCGGGTGGGGACAGATGCTTGCGTGGCGGTTCGGTCTCAGCCTGGTAATTGCCGTGGTAACAGGACTCATCTTCTCGGTCGAGAAAGAGGCGGGGAATGTCCTGCGTCCCGCGCTGTCTCTGCATGACCACGAACATGTCCATGCGGACGTGAACGATTCCTTCTTCGAAAAAATTCGCAAAGCGTTATTGATCACCGTGGACGAGTTTTTTGAAATGGGGCGCTACCTGATCTTCGGTTCGGTGCTGGCGGCGGCGTTGCAGACGTTCATCCCGCAGTCGTTGCTGCTTTCGGTTGGCAGTGGACCGATCCTCTCGGTGCTGGTTATGCTGGCGCTGGCGGTCTTGCTGTCTGTCTGCTCCACCGTTGACTCGTTCATTGCGCTGGGTTTTGTGGGCACGTTCAGCTTCGGGTCGGTGCTTTCGTTTCTTGTATTCGGCCCAATGGTGGATATCAAGAGCGTGATGATGTATTTGCAGGTATTCAAACGCCGCGCCGTTTTTTATATCGTTGCCATTCCGTTTATGATGAGCCTGCTTTCAGGGTTGTTGTTTAATTATTTATCACCGTAGGAGCAATCGAATGCCGCAAAGAATGTATCGTTCCTTTCAGGGACTTTTATTGTTGGGGTTGTGCATCTTCTTCGCATCCAAAGCTGCCAGTGGGCAGTTGACCTGGTATATCAATGCGCGCTTTGTGCCGCTGACGCTCTTCGGCATTGTCATGCTTGCCGTTCTGGCGCAGATCATTTTTTCCGAGATCAAGCGTTCGCGTCAGCGCGCGCAGGATGGCGAACACGACCACGGTCACGCGCCCGCCTCATCCAACCTGTGGTTCATGCTGGTGCCGTTGCTGATCGGTATTCTCATCCCCGCGCGTCCGCTGGATTCATCCGCTTTTGCCACGAAAGGCTTCAATACCAATGCGCCGCTGGTCAGCGCAGATTCGTCGGCGTTGTTATTCGAAACCGACTCTGAAGAACACAATGTGTTGGATTGGATCAAACTCTTCAACTACGAAGAGGACGTTACCCAGTTCGTCGGGCAGAAGGCATCGGTGATCGGGTTCGTGTTTTTCAACGAAGACCTTTCAGAGAATCAATTCTTCGTCAGCCGTTTTGTGGTCTCCTGCTGTGCGGCGGACGGTTTCGCGATTGCGATGGCGGCAGAATGGGACGAAGCCGCCGCGCTGCAACAGGACTCGTGGGTGTTGGTCAAAGGCTCGATAGAAGCCATCACCATCAATGACCGCCGCGTGCCAATGATCGTGGCTGAGTCGGTGCAGGAAGTCCCCGTTCCCAACCAGCCCTATCTCTTCCCATGAAATTTAACGCATCCCTGGACCGCATTGCGCTTGGCGTTCTGCTTACGCTGACTGTGCTTGTCACCCTCACCATTTTGTTCGGCGAGGGAGCAGGCGTACGCGTCCATGTGGATCTGCCTGCGAATGGGGAAGTGGGACCGTATCAGACCATTGAATTCAAATTTTCCGAACCCATTGATTCAGGCATCGCTTCGGACTTGATCAGTCTTGATCCCGTCCATGAAGGTTATCTGCAATGGGTGAATGACACCACCCTGCGTTTCATCCCCTTGCGCCCGTTTGAACTGGGAACCATCTATAAAGTGATTCTCAACGCGGGAGAAGTCGCCACCAACGGACGTGAAGTCAAAAAGGGACAGACCTGGGACTTCACCGTCCGCCAGCCGTTGGTGGCGTACCTGCTCACCGATGGAATCACCAGCAGCATCTGGGCGGTGGACTTGAACGGCAATTCCCCGAAACGCCTCACCGATGAAAGCATCAAGGTCATTTCATTCGATACAGCGCGGGATGGTGAGTTCATTGTCTTCACCGCCGCAAACGCACAAGGCGGCATTGACCTGTGGCGTGTCCGCCGTGATGGCAGCGGACAGTCCATGCTGCTCGATTGCGGCTTGGATCGCTGCACGACTCCCGCCATCGCTCCCAACGGCACACGCATCGCCTACTCCCATGAATCAGCAGGACCCGGCCCCGAACTGCCCTTCGGCTCGCCGCGTATCTGGCTGCTCGATCTGAATAGCGGACAAAACAGCCCCGTCTATGGCAGCCAGTTGACGTTGGGCTACAACCCAACCTGGTCACCCGACTCGAACAAGCTCGCCTCCTTCGACGGTCTCGCCGACAGGATCAACCTGCTGGATCTGGAAGAGAAACAGCAATACGTTTTTCCATCCAACACCGGCGGACCCATCACGTTCTCGCCCGACTCCACCAAAATGCTTTTCACCACCGTCGAACAAAAAGAGGATGGCTTGCGCACACAAGTCCGCCTTGCCGATCTGCCGCTGAACGAATCGCTGACGTTGATCGGACTCAACGATGAGCGTGACTACTCCTACTACTCTCTCGCCTGGTCATCGCTGGAGAATCGCGCCGTGCTCGGCTTTCGCGCCAGCGATGAACAACCCGCGCAGATCCTGTGGGTCTTCAACCCCGGCCTGCTCGACGGCATCGTCATCACCAATGACCCCGAATACGCCTACAACTCGCCGCAATGGGACCCGTGGGGCAGCGCATTGATCTTCCAACAGTTTAAACTGCGCGGCGCGTACAAGCCTGAGATCGGCTTATGGCAGGACGGTTCTGGTGAAACGATCATCCTTGCAGAAGGGCTTATGCCGCACTGGCTTCCATGAAATTTCCCAAACTTTTTTCAATTGCATTGTTGCTCATCCTGCTGTCTTCATTGACGACGACAAATGCGCAGGCGCATCCCGCCGATATTTACGCGCACACCATCAACGTCACCATCACGCAAACAGGCTTGCAAATCAACTGGGTCATCAAGCCCGGTCCCTTGCTGACGAATTTTCTCTGGTATGAAATGGATGCGGATGAAGATGGGACTCTCAGCCCGCTCGAAGTGGAGACGTGGTCATCGGCTCGCGCCGCGCTGATGACTGCCACGCTCGACGATAAGCCTTTGCCCCTGCTGATAGATTCGGTGCAATTGCCAGAGTCTCTGCAAAAATTTCAGGCAGGAGAAGAGTTCATCACCTTCAACCTCTCAGGCACATGGGAGCAGACTTCCGTCAATGCCCAACGCCTCGTCCTCGAAAACGGACTGGAACCGCCCAAGTCGATCAACTGGTTCTACCTGACAGCGGAGGAAAACACCGCCTTTCTCTTCCCCAGCCAGAAAAGCCATACCATCGCCATCGACATGATCCGCGACCGCAGTCTGCTCTCGGACCAAAGTCCCCTGCTCACTGCATGGGACAGCGGCACGCCCGCCCTGCCATTAGGACAGGAAAAGGATGTCGTCACCGAAGCAGCGGAACAGGTCGTGCCTGAACTGGCGGAGCAATCGCCGCAGGAAATTTTGCTTGATCTGGTCCGCAGTAAGGAATTTTCCTTCTCATTCTATTTCTTCGCATTACTCATCGCGCTGGCATTGGGCGCGTTGCACGCCCTCACGCCGGGGCACGGCAAAACCGTCGTGGCGGCGTATCTGGTGGGGGCGCGGGG
>JAUXWL010000285.1 GCA_030680155.1 Anaerolineales bacterium | reverse complement strand
TCGCTTCCGTCGCAGTGACGATTGGATTCCAGTTCTTTGCCGCTTCACAATACAACAGCTTTTCATGGTGGATGACCGGGACGATTCTCCTGCTGGGGTCGGGGATCATGCTCATGTCCGTTTCGAGGCGGGCGGCGTATGCCACCATCCTGTCGGCGGCATTGGTCATCCCGCTGTATTGGAGCGTGATGACAGTGTCTGCGAGTCAGAATGTCAATTTGCCCACTGGTTACGAAGGGCAAAGCCGTCAGGCACAGCGCAGCGGGGAAGAGAGACCGACGGTCAATCAGGAGTTGGTGGATTATTTGCAAGCCAATACGCAAACCACAAACTATATGGTGGCGGCGCCATCATCACAGCAGGGCGCGGAATTGGTGCTGGCAACAGGCAGGCCTGTCTTGTACATGGGCGGGTTCGCCGGGCAGGATGAGGTGGTGGATGCCGCAGGGTTGGCGGAAATGGTTGCCAACGGGGAATTGCGCTACGTCCTTTATGGGGGCAGCCGCAATAACCAGCAGGGAATTTCGACCTGGCTGCAATCCTCCTGTGCTGTCGTGCCTGATTTCAGCGCAGTGAACATGCGCGGGCAACAAATCAACGGGCCGCGATTCCCCAGTCCTGACGATGGCGGTGAACAGAATCAAGCGATGTCGTTATATCTTTGCAGGTAAATTTTATACCCAGCGGTACACCGCCCAATTCAAGCCAGTTTACCTGCCTGCCCGCAGGCGGCCCGCCGCCAAGCTGATGACATGGTTTGAAACACAAACTCCGCAATCTGATCGGGTTGCGGAGTTTGTGTCAGCGCTTATTTCCAGCAATTCCAAATCTAAAATTGTGTAGAAGGCAAAGATGCCAAACCTTAACGCAAAGACGCAAGGCCGCAAGGCTTTTTGTGTGCAAGCAAAGGTTGTCAGCGGCAGTCGCTCAAGCCGCCGTCCTCGGCGGCGTTTTGCGAGGGAAACCCTGCGCCGGGGATGTATGCCCAGATATGGGTACGGCGCAGGGAGCAAATTGCCTGACATGGTTTGCTTG
>JAUXWL010000572.1 GCA_030680155.1 Anaerolineales bacterium | reverse complement strand
CGCAAGTCATCACGGTGCGGACCAATCGTCGTCACGCCGCGCGCGATCTCTTCGCTGCGAATCTCTTTCAGCCGCGCCAGAAATCCATCTTGAATTTCATTAAGTTCAAGCGAAGAGCGGTCAATGGCGGTGTCGAGTTTCAAACCCAACTGTCCATTTGGCTTGGGCAGGGGATCATAGGCAGGTTCATAGGCGAAGCGCAATATTTCAGTCCCGCGAGTCAACTCGTGATGGATGCGCGAAGCGAGTCGTTCAATCTCCTGCACAGCCTGGATGCGCCAGAGGATGATCTGCGCCCCAAACTTGACCAACGCCTCATCCCACACCTGGAGTTGATCCCTGTTTCCTCCATTTTCACCCAACGCCTTGAGCAGTGCATTGCGCTGCGTGAGCGCCTGCGAATATTCACTCAGCGCCCGCGCATAAGCAGGGACAGTTTGCGCCAGCGCGAGGTTGAGATAGCGGCGGCGTTCGTCGGGTCCGCCTTCGATGATCTGCGACATCTGCGGCACGAAGATGACCGCGTTGAAATGCCCGATGACATCATTGGCATGACGTTTGACCCCATCCAGCAGAATCTCTTTCCGCAAGCGTTGTCCATTCACGCCCGTCGGTTCGAGGATCAGCCGCGCTTCGAGGCGGTGTTTCGTTTTTCCGCGCTGATAGTCCGCCACGAGGCGCGTCACCGCCAGCGGATTCTTTGCCTCGTGGAAGTTGACGATCTGCCTGTCTGCGTGGGTTTGGAAGGAGGTGAACGCCGCCAGAAAATAAATCGCTTCGAGTACGCTTGTCTTTCCCTGCGCATTATTTCCCACCAACAGAACAGCCCGCCGTGGAAGTTCAGCATCCAGGCGGGTGAGACTGCGAAAGTTGGTGAGGGAGAGGTGTTTTAAGTGCATGTCAAAAGTCGAAGGTCACAGGTCGCAAGTCAGACGTTCGACTTTTGACCTTCGACCGATTTTAGTCCAGCGGCGTTTCGTCATCGTCCGTTGGTTTCCACACGCTGACAGCTTTGTCTGTGAACAGCTTGCCGTGCAGGTGGTCGATCTCGTGCTGGAAGATGCGCGCCATCCAGCCATCCACTTTGACCTTGAATAGCTGCCCATGACGGTTGAGCGCCTTCACTTGAATCGCTTCGTGACGCTCCACCTCGCCCACCAAGCCTGGGATGGAGAGACAACCTTCGATGCCCATCACCTTCTCCTCAGAGACCTTTGTAATCTCGGGGTTGATGACGACGTAGAGTTTCTTTTTGGCAGGCGGGGCGTCCTCGTTCTCTTCTTCTTCTTCTTCATCTTCAGCGTACTCAATGACCGCCAGCTGCAAGGGGATGTTGACTTGCGGCGCGGCGAGTCCCACTCCGGGAGCTTCGCGCATGGTCTCGATCATATCGTCGATCAGAGTTTGCAGTTCCTTGTCGAACTTGGTTACAGGTTTTGCTTTTTTCCGTAATACGGGTTCGGGTAAATACACGATCTGTCTTAATGCCATTCTTGAAGTTTTCCTTTATCTTATTGTACCCAGGTGAATTGTCACTTGATCTTTACTTACCCAGCCGCGCCGCCATCCATTGCGGATTCGTCACCCATTTCATCGCCCATTTCATCACCGATGTCTTCCATCTCACCATCCGCCCCGCTATCCACCTCGATCTGCAATCCCGCCTGCGTGAGACGGGTAATATCGTCATCCGCTCTTTGGGATGGGGTGGGGGAAGTGGTGAACTCGCTTGCATTCTGGTGATAGGCTGCCAGCCAGACCGCCATGCGCTCACGTTCCACGTTGGCAGAATCCTCGTTCTTCTTGGCAATGCGCGCCATGCGGCGGCGGTTGATGTCCGCTTGCACGCCGGCGGGATCGAGCACATCCTGAAAGGATAGCTTGGTCCCGCCCACAGAGATGAACACGGTCCCGTAGTTGAACAGGTATCCGATGAGTCCGACGCGCTTGTATTCGGTGCTGAGGATATTCTCGATCTGCGCGGCGCGGCGCTCTTCGGTGCCAAGCGGTTTTCTGTCAATATCCATGATCTCGTCCGGGGTGACCTTGAAGATGTCGTTGTTCCAGTCAATATATTCCCATACCATCCAGCCGATGAGGGGCAGCATGAGCAGGGGAATGGTGACGAAGATCGTGTCGGGGCGGAAGCCGCCTGTTGCCAGGCGCTCAAAGAGCGCGTTGTTCGGGTCTTGTGAAAGATTCCAGACGCGTGAGATCATCAAACCCAGCAGGATAAAAAAGAAGAGCAGCGGACGCGAAATCTGCCTCAGGAGCACGATCCAGTGTTTGTGATAGATGACCGTCCCGCCGTCTTCGATGCGGAGTTTTAAGAGGTTGCCGAGCACAATGCGCAGCAGTCCCTTTTTCTGTATTTCCTTATCCTCTGGCACGATGGGCGGGAGCGGCTCTTCGGGTGTTTTTACCAGCGGCAAGCCCAACTTTGAACGGATGGCGTTCTTCATCGCCTCTTTTTGCGCGCCCACGCCTTTTAGTTTTGAACGTTCCCACAATTCGCGGATCAATTCACCCGCCTGATTGGGATGGTCCACATATTCAAAGCGGATGTTCCCGACGAAGGTCCGCACCGAGATGTGACCGTAATCCAGCGCGCGCCCGATCATGTCCGTTTCCACGCCGACGGAAAGCAGGGTGCTCAGCGGCGCCTCCTGACGGCTGTCGTAAATGCCGATGACCCGCTCCACCCAGACCACACGCTGGTTGGTGACGATGTAGTAATCGTTGCTCCAGTCGATGACCACCCAGATCGCCCAGAGGATGATCGCCACGGTCAGAATCGCGCCAACAGCGACGGGCGTAATTGCACTCGAGAGCCCCGCCCATGCAAACAGCAAAATAGGGAGGATGAGTGAAAACAGCGGAGCAAGCAGAACCTGATACATGCGGATCTTGTGCCGGCGGGCAACAAAATACACTACTTCATTATTTCCAAGCCACTTAAACCGTGTGGCGCGAGCCAGCTTGCGGCTCTTGATCGCCACCATGAAATTGGGTTTTAGCTTCTCATATTTTTTTAGCAGATCATTGAAATTTTCACGCGAGAGAAAGAGGATGACTGAATCTTCCAACGTGCGAACGGAGGCGGAACGGGTTCGGTCTTCGAACAATGCCTCTTCACCGAAATAATCTCCTGCCACCAGCGACGCCAGAAAGTCCTCCCCCCGCTCACTGGGGCGGGTGATCTTAACTTTTCCTTTAAAAATCAAATAAAACCCATCGGGCTTTGCGCCGCGCTCGAAGACGAGCGCATCTGCGGGGAGGTGGCGTTCTTCCAACGTGAGGGCAATGCCGGAAAGTTCGTCCTCCTTCAAGCCGTTGAAGAGATGGATCTTATCCAGAAAACCGATGAGCTGTTTCGTTTCGATCACGGTTCGATTCTATCAAACTTCGCGCACAATGGCACACCCGTAGGCGGGAGATTCTGTCAGCGTGGGGAACTGCCCCGCCAGCAGCGACTCAACCGCCTCGTCCAGAAAGAAGCGGGTCGGCGTCCGCTGGCGAAAGGTGACATCATCCACCGCGCCGCGATAGCGCAGGATGCCCTCGCGGTCGATCACAAACACATGCGGAGTGGTTTGCGCCTCGAAAAGATTCGCCGCCTGACAATTCGCATCCATCAGGACGTTGGGCAGGCGGCGCGTTTCAGAGACAGTTTTCACCGCCTCGGCTGTTTCGTTAAGGTTCGAGGCAATCGTCAGCATGGACACATCCTCCTGCCGCTGCACGAACATGGACAGGATCGCCTTGTCCGTGCGCTCGGAATGCGGACATTCGCACGACCAAAAATTGACAATGACGATCCGCCCGCGATAATCAGATAGGCGGTGACGTTTGCCGTGTTTATCGGTCAATTCAAAATCGGGGACGGGTTGGTTGATTTGCATGATGTGTGTACCGGGTGCGTCGCACCAAACGAGTTGGATTATTCTGGTTAATGGGCAGGGTCATATCGGTTGGATTCTGCTCATTAAGTCAGGTGCGACGCACTAATCCAGGCTCCCAATGCCCGCCGTGTGTACCGGGTGCGTCGCACCAAACGGGTTGGATTATTCTGGTTAATGGGCAGGGCCATATCGGTTGGATTCTGCCATTAAGTCAGGTGCGACGCACTAATCCAATATCCCCACACCCGCCAATTTCTCGATGATGCCCACCACCGCGGAATTGTCCAGTTCGCCCATGCCCTGTTCGATCATCTGCCGGAAGAATTTTGTATTTTCCTCTGTGGAAGAAATGGGGATGTCATACTCCTTTGCGGTTTCCAGCACGATGCCCATATCCTTCAATTGCATGTGCGCCTTGAAGCCTGGGGAGCGGTTGCCGTCGAACAAACGCGGCGGCTTGACGTCGAGACTCCAACACTGTGCCGCGCCGCCCTTGATGGCTTCGACCACCTTGCGCGGGTCCACGCCCGCCTTCTTCGCGAAGACCAGCAGTTCGCCCATCGCCACCATCTGCGCCGCAACCATGATCTGGTTGGCGGCTTTGGCCACTTGTCCCGCGCCTGCCTCGCCGACGTGGGTTACGCTTTTGCCCATCGCCTGAAAGACAGGCATGACCTTCTCCAACGCTTCGGCTTCCCCGCCGACCATGATGGTCAGCGTGCCGTTCTTCGCGCCAATGTCCCCGCCTGAGACGGGCGCATCGAGAGCGAGAATGCCTTTTTCTTTTAGCTTCTCCGCGATCATCCGCGCGGACGCTGGCTTGATGGTGGAGTTATCCACGAAGATCAATCCCTCATGCGCGCCTGCAAGGATTCCGTTTTCGCCGAGCGCCACTTTTTCCACGTCGGGAGAATCAGGCAGGTTGGTAAAAATAATGTCCACCTGTTGAGCAACTTCGGCAGGGGAAGAAGCGGGTGTTGCTCCTTCCGCCGTCAGTTCATCCACTGCGGCGCGTGAACGGTTATGAACGACGACGGGAAATCCCGCTTTGAGAATATTCCGCGCAATGGACTTGCCCATCAACCCCAGACCGATGTATCCAACTCTTAACATGCAGAGACTCCTTGAATGAGAATGATGGGATTATAACCGCCCCCACCCCCGACCCCTCCCCGACGAACAGGGAGGGGAGTTTGCTCCCTTCCCCCTGTATGGGGGAAGGGCGGGGGATGGGGGAACAAAAAAAGCCCTCCTTCTGTATGGAGGAAGGGCTGGGGGTAGGGGAACAAAAAAAGCCCTTCTTCTGTATGGAGGAAGGGCTGGGGGTGGGGGAACAAAAAAAGCCCTCCCCCTTCATGGGGGAGGGTTGGGTGGGGGTCTTTACTTGATCGTGTAGATCAAATTCACGGTCACACTGATCGCCAGTTGACCAGGCTGGATCGGCACTGTTGCGGCTTCACTGACTGCGCCGCCGCCGCCGCCCTTGCCTTCAAAATAATAAGGGCTCGCGCCGCTTTCGTAGTAGCTGATGGTTTGGATGTCCACGAGGCTCAACCCAGCAGATTCCGCCAGCCCCAGCGCTTCGTCCTTCGCATCTTCCACAGCCTTGGCACGCGCATCCTTGTTGGCTTGGGTTTTGTCCGCCACATCGAACTGGATGCTGTAGATGCTGTTCGCGCCCGCGCTGATGGCGGCGTCGAGCAGGTCGCCCAGTTTGTCGAGGTCGCGCACGGTTACGTTGACGGTGTTATCCACCACATAGGTCGTGCCCTGAATCTGACCGCTCGGATCATACTGCGGGTTCGACCAGATGCTGAAGTTCGTGGTGCGGATGTCCTTCGCGTCCACGCCGAAGTCCTTGATGGCTTCGATCACCGCAGTGGTCTGAGCCTTGTTCACTCCCACGGCTTCCGAGGCATTCTCGCGCTGGGTGTTCACGCCAACATTAATATAGGCAATATCGGGGGTCAGGTACACCACCCCAATACCGCTCACATTCAAGGTGCGCAAATTCTCAGGAGCCGCCTGATTGATGGTGGTCGGTCCGCAGGCGCTCAGCACGAGAGCCAGAACCGCCAAAACTGCAAAAGCAAAATATTTAGTACGCATGATTGTTATCTCCTTGTTATGTTAATTATGCACCATAATGACGCCCATGGTTCAAAAAAGTTCCCGTTCATGGCTTGAAATTTGGCAGGTTACAGGCTACAATCTTGCACAAATGTTCTAAGGATGCCATGCCCATCAATTATCAGCAAACCTATCAGCAAATAAAAGAGATCGGCGCAAGGTCACAGGAACGCCAGGAGAAGAAAGCCGAGGCGCAGGAACTCGCGCAGAATTTACTCGCTTCCTTCAATTCCGAGTTGGATGCGCTGCGCTCCAAAGTGGATTCTGCCAAAGAAGCGGATTCCAACATCCGCTGTGCCGTACCGCTAAACGAGACGCTCGCCTCTTCCCACCCGACGCCTGATTCTGTTATTCAAGCAACATTGATCGCCGCTGACGGTTCGCAGATTGTCCCGAATCGACATGATCCCCTTCAATATTATGTCATCAATGTCGGCGCGATTGCCATGCAGATCGGCTCTGGGAATACGCCAGAAGTCGAAACCGACACCGAGTTACGCGTGCTGGACGAATTCGACGACACATTCTTCAGCGATAGTCAGGTTGCCCTGCAGCGTGACGTTGCCGAGCGCAAGAAACTGCTCGAAATGGCAGAGAACTACTCAGGCACGATCATCGCCCTGACAGAAGGTCAACTGGAATTATGGGGTTCGGTGGATAACGAAAACGCCAGGGAATTCGAAAAAAGTTTGCAGGACTATTTGAACGTCCTCGAACAATTACGGCGAAAACAGATCATCGCAGGCGGCTATGTGGATAAACCTGGGGCAAACTGGTTCGTGAAACTGCTTGAAATCGCAGGCACTCCAGTAGATGAATTGAAGAACGTCCGCAAGAACCGCTTATTGGCAGGCGTCACCGACCTGTGGCTGTTCAGCCAGATTCTCGGCAAGCATGAACGCTCGGCAGTCTTTGCGTTGCAAGCGAAATCTGCCGAGAAATACAAGGGCGGGCTTGCCATTCATTTCTTTTATATCAACGTTGGCGATAAGAAGCACCCCAAGATCGCGCGCGTGGACGTGCCGCTTTGGGTGGCGGAAAATCCGTCCATGCTGAGTGCCTTGCACGCGGTTCTGGTCGAGCAATCAAGAATCATGGGCAAAGCGCCATTCCCATATTTGCTGCATCGTGCCCATGAAATTGCAATCGTCACTCACCGCGAAAAAGAGGAAATTGACAGAATGCTTTCCAGAGACATCCTTTCAAGCGGTGGCGAGCTTGGCGAGAAATCAGGCAAACAGTCCGCGAAGGATTTGCAGGGAAGAACAAGAAGGTAATGTCGTTGCGAGGAGCGATAGCGACGAAGCAACCTCCCCGTTCATGAAGATTGCTTCGGGCGGAAAAGCACCGCCCTCGCAATGACATATAGGAGAGATTATGACGCAACAAATCGAGATCGGACGTTTACTTCGCGCAGGGATTTCAGGATTCACGGCGGGCTGCCGCGTGAATCAGTTGAGCGTGCCTTCATTCGGGGCATTGGTCCGCGCGCCGTTGGGGGATGGCTATCAGGTCTATGGACTGATCCACGACATTCACATTGACGATGATGGGCTGGTGCGTCAGTTGGTGACGGCGGACGGAGTCAGCGAGGAAGTAATGAAGGACAACCGTGAGCGCCGTATTGTGCCCGTGGAAATGTCCGTGCTGGCGGTGGGGTATGAGCAGGATGGAAAAATCCATCACCTGCTGCCGCCGCGTCCGCCGCTGAGTTTGGATGTGATCTATTTGTGCGAGGATAAGGATATTGCCCGATTCACCGAGAAGTTTGGGTATTTCCGTCATATCTTGAATGGCAAGGATGTGCCTGTGGGTGAGGTCATCGCGGCGCATATTTTGCAGGTGGGTAAGGCAAGGGGTGCGGATGGTGGTCCCCTTCGACAAAGCTCAGGGCAAGCGTGGATCGAGTCCGCGACGCAGGAAGTGATTACCCTGCTGCGGGACGATTACCCGACGTTAATGTCTGTGCTGGGCGCGCTGGCGGATGTGTCTTAATGTCGTTGCGAGGAGGGCGCTCTTCCCGACGACGTGTGCCACAAAGTGGTAAGCAATCTCCATGATAATGGGGAGACTGCTTCGCACACCGTCCTGCGTTCGGTGCAGGGAAAACCGCTCGCAACGACATGGTTAATTTTAGTATCAGTACTTCACG
>JAUXWL010000262.1 GCA_030680155.1 Anaerolineales bacterium | reverse complement strand
GAAGGCATGGCGCAGTTCAAGGATACGTTTGGCTTTTTGGTGGGTGAGCCATTTACGTGGAAATAACCGGAGCGCGGACTTCAGTCCGCAAAAGTTGGCAGACTAAAGTCTGCGATCCGCCAAAGGAAATAATGACCAACGACACCAAACAAAAAGTACGCGAATTTTATGATGAGATTGGCTGGATGCAGGAAGATGACGGCAATTACCAGAATGCCCGCTACGAAGACCTGCGCCCCGTCTCGCGCGAATACATCCACAAGACGCGCCTGCGCGTGCTGAATGGACTCATCCCCACGGGCCGCTTCATGCTTGACGCCGGGTCTGGTCCTGTCCAGTATGAAGAGTACAAGACCTATTCAGCGGGTTATCAAAAGCGTGTCTGTTTGGATATTTCCATTCAAGCCTTGCGTGAAGCACGCAATCGCATTGGTGACCACGGCTTGTTTGTCGTCGGTGACCTTGCCAACCTGCCTTTCAAAAAAGACGCTTTCGATGGCGCAGTTTCGATGCATGCGATTCACCACCTGTCCCTGCCCGAACATCCACGTGCGTATGCGGAAATCCACCGCGTACTCGCCCCCGGACGGACGGCTGCCATTGTCAACGGTTGGAGCGACCCGCTGTTGAGCCGCATCGCGGAACCGTTTATCGGGATGATGCGTAGGTTGTCGGGACGTTCGGCGAAGAAGAAAAAGGAATGGATAAATGAAGAAGCTCCTGCTGGGACGTTCGTCGAGAAGATGACGCCTGAATGGATGAAGCGCGAGATTGGCTCAAAAATGACCATCGAATTCAAGCCCTGGCGCGGACTCAGCACGCGTTTTCTGCGCTGGTTCGTGCGTCCCTTCGGAGGACGGGCCTTCCTGAAATTCATCTTCTGGCTCGAAGGTGTCTTCCCGAAGTTTTTTGCTGAGAATGGGCAGTATCCGTTGATTGTGGTAAAAAAATAGGATGCAAAAGTTCACAGATCAGGGTTATCTTACTCAACATCAGTATAAAGATTCATCCAATCTTGATGCGCGTATGGCGCTTCATAAGCGCTTTAGTACAAATCCGCAAGGATGGTTCAATTGGGTGTTCGATCAACTTTCGTCGCTGCCTGCTAATGCGAATATCCTGGAGATCGGTTGCGGCACGGGCGAGTTGTGGAAGGAATGCGCCGACCGCCTCCCTGAGGGATGGGCGTTGACCCTGACCGACCTTTCAGACGGGATGCTCGACGCGGCGTGGCGGAATTTACTCGTCATCAAACGCGGTATCAAGTTCGAGAAGATGGATACCCAGTCCATCCCTCATGCCGATAAAACCTTCGATGCAGTGATCGCCAATCACATGTTGTACCACGTCCCTGACCGAAAAAAAGCATTGATGGAGATATGGCGCGTTTTGAAAGATGACGGCGTTCTGTTTGCCTCCACGCTTGGGGAGAATTACATGCATGAAATGTGGGATGTGCTCGAACGGATAGGTAACGTCAAACGGCATGTGGTTACTTCGGCGTTCAATTTCGAAAATGGACAGGCACAATTGCAGGAATTCTTTCCGCGTGTAGAATTGGCTAATTACCCTGACAGCCTGCGCGTGACGGACGTTGATGCGATGATGGCATATATCCGCTCGATGTCGTCCACCGCAGATTTGCAAGAGGATGGCTTTCGTTCTATAGAGCGCGAACTTGTGGAAGCGGTGCAAAAGAACGGCGAATTCTTTATTAAGAAACCCGCCATATTATTCAAAGCCTTAAAATAGGGATTATGTAAGCCAGACTTATGGGCTGGCATATTTATACCCAGCGCGGTCAAAAATTGCGCTTTTTTCAGAAGGGGATAAGCGCAATTTGTGACCGTGGGCATTATAGAACAAAAGGTATTGGCAGGCTCCACGCTTGCCCTACGGATTACCAAGGAGAAACTCATGGACTGGAAAAATCAAGTAGTGCTCGTCACCGGCGGAACAGGTTCGTTCGGCAAGAAGTTCACTAAAATTCTGCTCGAAGAAAAACAGCCGAAGAAGGTCATCATCTTCAGCCGTGACGAGTTGAAGCAGCATGAAATGCAGGTGGGCGGATATAACGACCCGCGCCTGCGCTATTTCATCGGCGATGTGCGCGACCGCGAACGTCTCGTTCGCGCGATGCATGGCGTGGATATTGTTGTCCATGCGGCGGCGTTGAAGCAGGTGCCTGCATGTGAATACAACCCGATGGAAGCCATCAAGACCAACATCATGGGCACAGCGAACGTGGTCGAAGCGGCGCTGGATGCGGGCGTGAAGAAAGCGCTCACCGTCAGCACGGATAAGGCCGTCAGCCCGGCGAATTTATATGGGGCGACCAAACTCGCAGCCGAGAAGTTAACCATCCAGAGTAATGCCTATGCCGGGGGCTCGGCAACCCGCTTCTCCTGCGTCCGATACGGGAACGTCGTCGGCAGCCGCGGCTCGGTGGTGCCCCTCTTCCTCAAGCAACGGTCAAACGGCAAGATCACCATCACCGATGACCGCATGACGCGCTTCTGGCTTTCGCTCGATCAGGGCGTTCGTTTCGTTATCACCTGCATCGAGCAAATGGAAGGCGGCGAGGTCTTCATCCCGAAGATCCCCAGCACTAAAGTGACCGACCTTGCCATTGCCATCGCACCCGATGCAAAACTGGAGATCATTGGCATTCGACCTGGCGAGAAACTGCATGAAATGCTCATCTCCGAGGATGAAGCGCGCCACACCATTGAGCTTGAGAAGATGTTCGTCGTCCAACCTGCCGAAGCGACGTGGTTCGGCTATTCATGGCGCGACAAAGGCAAAGCGCTTAACGAAGGCTTTTATTATTCCAGCGATAACAACACCGAATGGCTCGATGTGGAAGGCATCAAAAAATATATCGCGCCGTTCGAAGAGTTGTTCGCGCAGGGAAGACTCGAAGGCTGATTATGCCGCGTATTTTGGTTACAGGTGTCAGTGGTTTGCTCGGCATCAACTTCGCACAGGAGATGACGGGCAGGCATGATATTGTCGGCGTGGATCGCGGCAAATTGAGTCGCGCGCCGTTCCGAATTCTGAAACAGGACCTACTCGATGCAGGCGCCGTGGATTTCATTCTCGATGCAACCCGCCCGGCCTGGGTGGTCAACTGCGCCGCAATTGCGGACCTCGACGCCTGTGAGAACGACCCAGGCCTTGCCCAGCGCCTGAACACCGACCTGCCCCGCCAGCTTGCTCGCGCTTGCAAGGTACGCAGCATCCCCTTTGTACATGTCTCCACCGACGCAGTTTTCGACGGCGAGAAGGATGGCATTTACACCGAAGAGGATGCCCCCAATCCATTGGGGGTGTATGCCAAAACGAAATTTGAAGGCGAGCAGGCTGTCCTGACAGAGAACTCAAGCGCCATCGTGGCGCGCGTCAATTTCTACGGCTGGAGTTTGGGCGGGCGGAGAAGCCTTGCAGAATTCTTCTTCAACAACCTGAGTAATAACAAAAGCATGAGCGGCTTCACCGACGTAGTGTTTTGCCCCATGCTTGTAAATGACACTGCCCGCATACTGGTCAAAATGCTGCAAAAGAAATTAAGCGGCTTGTATCACCTGGTAGGACCGCAAGCCATGAGCAAGTACCAGTTCGGCGTGGAGATTGCCCGCAGATTCAGCCTGAAGGAAGGCGAAATCTCACCGAAATCGATCCTGTCATCGGGCCTGCTGGCGAGGCGTGCCCACAATTTGTGGCTGTCTACCCACAAGTTATCCACAGATCTGGGCGAGGATTTGCCCGAGTTCTCCACAGGTTTGGACGAGTTTTACACACAGAACCAACAAGGTTACCCGCAGAAAATCCGCAGTTATCAACAAAACTAGCCCCAGATTCCCAGCGAAGCCGCAAAGTTATCCACAGTTTGATGCACAAAGACAGGCATTTTTCCACAAGAATTGAGCAGTTTCCGGGGAAAATGGCGGTTTTGAAAGAAGTTATCCACAGAATCCCCACACTTATCCACAGGTGTTTGGGAGTTTATTCACAAGGAACCCACATGAAGAACATGCTCCGTCTCGAAGAACTCTTGATGTTCGGTCTCGCCCTGCTCCTCTTTTCTGAACTGGACTACTCCTGGGGACTCTTTGCCTTACTCTTCTTTGCCCCCGACCTAAGCATGTTCGGCTATCTGGCAAATCCCCGCCTCGGTGCCTGGACCTATAACCTGATCCACCACAAAGGGCTTGGGATTACGCTGTATGTTTTTGGCGCCCTGCTTGCCGTCCCGTGGCTGATGTTCGCTGGCATCTTGCTCTTCGCCCACTCCAGCTTCGACCGCATCCTCGGCTACGGCTTGAA
>JAUXWL010000244.1 GCA_030680155.1 Anaerolineales bacterium | reverse complement strand
ATAAAATTCGCCGCCTGCAACAGCGACTCGTGCGTGCCGGCATCCAGCCAGGCGACGCCACGCCCCAGTTGGGTAACCTGCAGTTCGCCGCGTTCGAGATAGAGGCGGTTCAGGTCGGTGATCTCGATCTCGCCGCGCGGGGAGGGTTTGACCGCCTTGGCAAATTCGACCACGCGCTTATCGTAAAAATACAAGCCGGGCACGGCAAAATGCGAGCGGGGCTGTTTTGGTTTTTCTTCGAGACTGATTGCCTTGCCTGTATCGTCAAATTCGACCACGCCGTAGCGTTCGGGGTCATGGACGGGATAGGCAAAGACCAGCGCGCCTTGTTCCAGTTTGGCGGCGGCTTGCAGTTGTTCGGGCAAGCCGTGTCCGAAGAAGATGTTATCGCCAAGAATTAGGCAGGCGGCATCTCCAGCCAGAAATTCCTCGCCGACCAAAAACGCATCCGCCAACCCGCGCGGCTCGGCTTGTTCGGCATAGGAGAAATTTAACCCCCAGCCTTTCCCATCGCCCAGTAACCGCTTAAACATCGGCAGGTCTTCAGGGGAACTGATGATGAGAATCTCGCGGATCCCCGCCAACATGAGCATCGACAGGGGGTAATAGATCATGGGCTTGTCATAGACGGGCAAAATTTGTTTACTGATCGCAATCGTGAGCGGATGGAGGCGCGTCCCACGTCCGCCGGCGAGGATGATTCCCTTCATGGCTTTATCTCCTGTTGGTGTTATCGTGATGTATAGTTCGCATCCAGCCAACCCTGATAGGCCTGCTGCTGGCGAATGGCGGTCACCCACTCTGGATGAGCGAGATACCAGTTGATGGTGTCGAGCAGGCCTTCGGTCAGGGTGTGACGCGGGCGCCAGCCCAATTCAACGCTGATTTTGTGCGTATCCATGTCGTAGCGGCGGTCATGCCCGGGGCGGTCTTTTACAAATTGGATCAGGTTCTTGTGCGGCTTGTGCGGGGACGCGGGGGAAAGTTCATCCAGAATTTCGCAGATGGTTTCAACGATGGTCAGATTGGCAGGCTGGTTCTCGCCGCCGATATTATAGGTGGAGCCGACTGCACCCTTTGTCAATACGAGATGGATCGCTTCGCAGTGATCTTCGACATGCAGCCAGTCGCGGATTTGCTGGCCATCACCATAGACCGGCAGGGGTTTGCCTTCGATGGCGTTCAGGATTATGAGCGGGATCAGTTTTTCAGGGAATTGATAGGGGCCGTAGTTATTGGAGCAGTTGGTGATGGTATAAGGCAGCCCATACGTGTGCCCATAGGAGCGGACAAGATGGTCACTGGAGGCTTTGGAGGCAGCATAGGGGGAGTTCGGTGAGTACGGCGTATCTTCTGTCCATGCCGGTTCACCGGGGGCGAGGGAACCAAACACCTCGTCAGTGGAAACGTGATGAAAACGAACATTTTCCAACGGCTGATTTTGGGGCTGGATCCAAATATTGCGCGCCGCTTCCAGCATGGAGAAGGTTCCCATCACATTGGTTTCGATAAATTGCCGGGGTCCCAGAATGGAGCGATCCACATGCGACTCGGCGGCAAAATGCACGATGGTGTCAATTTTATGCTTAGCCAGGAATTGCTCCACGAATTCCGTATCGGTGATATTTGCCTGTATAAAGCTGTAACGAACATCATCCGCAACTTCCTTGAGGTTTTCAAGACTCCCTGCATAGGTCAGCGCATCCAGGTTGAAAACATGGATGTCGGTTTCTGTATGCAGCAGGTAGCGGATGAAATTCGAACCGATGAATCCGGCGCCGCCGGTTACCAATACATTCTTCATAATTTTTCGGAATTTCCTTTATTCAAATAATTCTGCATCTGCCACGGGCTTTCCATTGATATCTTTATTCGATAAAGACAATGAGACTCCTTCAAGCAGGGGCCAATCCACTCCAATTTGCGGGTCGTTCCATTGGATACTGCGATCCCATTCGGGGGCGTAGTAATCCGTTACTTTGTAGGTGACCTCGGCATTTTCGCTCAATACGTAGAATCCATGCGCAAAGCCGGGGGGCACCCATAATTGGAATTTGTTTTGCGCCGAAAGGATTATACCCACCCACTGTAGAAATGTGGGGGAACTGCGGCGAATATCCACCGCAACATCGAATATCTCGCCAGAAATGGCGCGGACCAGCTTCCCCTGTGCCTGCTGGATCTGGTAATGCAATCCGCGCAGGACTCCCTTTTGAGAGGCGGAATGATTCTCCTGCACAAATTTTTGATCGATGCCCGCCTCGATAAATTTATCTTCCCGATAGGTTTCAAGAAAAAAACCGCGCGGATCCTCGAATACTTTTGGCTTGACGATCAGCACATCAGGGATCGTTGTAGGGACAAATTCCATTTTATTTTCATGCTCCATACGATCTATAGTTTTTTAATTATATCCTCCTTAAGGATGGGATCTGGAGGGAAACCCAAATTTTGAACGAGTTGACAATCGATCAAAAGCCCCTGCGTGGGAATTAACCAGACAGGGGCCTCGGTCTCTTAAGGCTTGCTTTATCCAATGATGCCGCCGAAGGTTAGCAGGGCGATGGGCATCAGCACCCAGCCGAGCAGGCGGTGAATGTGTTTATACGCCCATGCGGCTTTGCGTTCGGGTTTTGGGTCCCATTTATCGGCGATGCCCAGTTCAATGTAGGGGAGGAAAAGATCCAGGCTGTATAGGAATGGGCTGTAGACAGGGATAACCACGTCTTCGTCAACAACTTCCAAGTCTTCCTCTTTGCGGAAGACGATGGCGCCGATGGCAATGACAAGCGCGCTCCAAACGAAGGCAAGCACGGGTCTCTGCCCATAGCCAGAGAAAAGAAACAGGAACCAGGACCAGACCCAGGGTGCGGAGCGAGGCGTGAGGATCTTATCCCGTTCGCGATTCTTGCGGGTGATCTCCACTTCCGCCGCCCATTCGGGATACCCTTTGTCCATCAAAAATTGACTTAGGGTTCGATACGCCTGCGGGCTGTACGCGGATTGTTCGAGCATGTCGAGCAGGACACCCCATGTGTCATCGTTCAGTTCGTGGTCGCCCAGCCCGATGTCGGCGTATTCCATGCCGCGTAAATTGAAAGACTCGAGATCAAGCGGCCAGGAAAATTTTTCCATTGAGAAGAAGCCAATGGCGGCATTGCTCATGTCCAGCGTTTTGTTCACGGTGAATTGCTGGAACGATGTCGAGTCTTCTGCGGAAAATTCAACCGCGTAGAACTCATCCACGTTGACGTTTTCGATGCTCAGGCTTCCGCCAACTTGAGAGGAGGTTAGATCGATCGATGCAAAATTCGCATCTGCGCCGCTGATCTCAAGATCGTCGAACTTGTTGTTTACCAAACTCAATCCCGCAGGGGCGGAGAAACGGCTGAAGTTCACAGACCCATCCACTTGTGCGAGGTTGATCGAGAATGGTTCTTCATTGAAGGTGTAGACGGCGTCGGTAAAATTTAGATTATTGCGGACTTGAACCCCTGTGAAATCCACACGGCCACGAAAAGTCGCGCCGCTGAAATCGGGCCAGCCTGCTTCTGAGTATCGAAAGGAGATGTCCTTGCTGAAGGCGGCTTCGTCAAAGTCGATAAAACGCTCAGCCAAAAAATAATCGAAGTTGACGCTGCCGATGAAGACTGCGTTCGAAAAATTAGCGTCACGGTCCACAATGCCGCTCTCAAAGGTGACTGTATCTCTGAAAACAACAAATTTTGCATCTGCAAAATTACCGACATGGAAGTCTTTGAAGCTGGCAGTTTTTTCGAATACCGCATTAGTCAGCACCAGATTTCCGCCAAAATCGGCTTCTTCGAACATGGCGTCGCCTTTGATGGTGGCGTTCCTGAATTCCGTGGTTTGTGCGATGCGTGTTTTCCACAACTCAAAGGGGAAGGCGGTGTCCGTGTCGGCTTGCGTGCCGTTGAAGTTTGAGTTTGCGGCGTAAAAATTCCCGTTGATTTCCGCCCCAAACAGGATGACCGCGCCTTCGTAAGTGGAATTATAGAGAGCGAGGTCCTCTTCGATGACCGCCCTGCCCAGCCGCACCGACCCTGCCACGCTCGAGTCATACATGCGGAACGAACGGATTCTGGCGCTGGAGAGTTCGATGCGCCCTGTAAATACGCAATTGGCACACTCAAACGCAAAGGGGATGAATAACCCGTCCGCTTTGATATCGCCCTGGATGGTGGCATTGTAAATCTTGATAAATGGGATTTCATGCAAGGCAGGGTCTTTGAATAATTCAACGATGAATTCCCCGCGAATGGTTCTTTGGCTTTGATCCTCGAATGCAAGGGAGAGGTCTGCCGCACCGGTTTTCAATACTTCTGCGAGAACGTATTCTTCGGCAGGGGTATACGCCGTTTCTTCGGCTTTCACAGGGATGGTTTTGGCGGCAACCATCAGCAAACCAAGGAATGCAGCAAAAAGAACTCTCAAGAGCGGTTTCATGGCAATCTCCTTCAACGAGGCGGGAATGGGTTTAGAAAGCGGTCGAACTATACCCAGCGCGGTCACAAATTGCGCTTTTTCAAAGGCGGGAAAGCGCAATTTGTACCCTACGGGCATGATATACCCTGCGGGCATGATATGACCGTGGGCATTATATATCCTCAGTAGATCACGAAAGCCTCGCGTACTGCGCAGCGTGCGCTCTCCCCTGGCACCGCCCGCCAGGGCAGGTGTAGCGCAAATCTGGCGGTAGAGACCGCCAATTACGCGCTTTCGTGAAGTACTGATACTAAAATTAACCATGTCGTTGCGAGCGGTTTTCCCTGCACCGAACGCAGGACGGTGTGCGAAGCAGTCTCCCCATTATCATGGAGATTGCTTACCACTTTGTGGCACACGTCGTCGGGAAGAGCGC
>JAUXWL010000242.1 GCA_030680155.1 Anaerolineales bacterium | reverse complement strand
CCGCCCAAATCAGGCGTGGTTTCATTATTGGCAATACAAGTTTCAATGGCATTTCTCAATCGAGTGGCTTGTTCATTCTCGTTGAGATATTCCAGCATCATCACAGCCGCAAGGAAGGTCGCAATGGGGTTCGCCTTGCCCGTGCCAACCAAAGTCGGCGCGCTGCCGTGGACGGGTTCGAAGACTGCCGCGTCCGCGCCGATGTTGCCGGAGGCTGCCACGCCCAGCCCGCCGACGAACATGCAGGCTTCGTCGCTGAGGATGTCGCCGAACAGATTGGTGGTGACGATGACCTCGAACTGCTCCGGCGCACGGACAAGTTCCATCGCACAAGTGTCCACGAGCATCTCATTCATTGTGATTTCAGGATATTCCTTCGCCACCTCAAATGCAACTGTGCGGAAGAGTCCGCAGGTTTGGCGAAGCACATTGGCTTTGTGAACCACATAAACGGACTTGCGTCCCAGTTGACGCGCAAGGTCAAACGCCTTGCGGATGATCCGCTCTGAGCCTTTGCGGGTGATGACTCGTTCGGTCACGGCACGTTCTCCGTCCTCTTCCACGCGCTCGACGCCGGAATACAAGCCCTCAGTATTCTCGCGGACGATGAGCATGTCAATGCCTGCGCGGGAGGATGAATGTGGGATCGAACGTGTCGGGCGCAGGTTGGCGTACAAATCCAATGATTGGCGCATCCGCACGACGGGAGAAAAATAATTCGGGATGTTGGGCGGCGTGGTGACTGCGCCGAACAAAGCGGCGTCAGCGTGGCGAATGGCTTGAAGTGTCGAATCAGGCAAAGGTGAGCCAGAACGTTGATATTCTCCAAAACCAATGCCGCATTCGGTGAAGTCCCATTGAAGCGGAAGCGCCGTCAATACATCCCGCGCAGATGCGATCACTTCGGGACCAATCCCATCGCCGGGCAGGAGGCAAATTTTGTATTTCGTCATGCCATCAATTCCTCGATGTCATGCTCTTTGAGGAAGTTCACAATGCCGCCCGCGTCTGCGATCTTCAAAACAAAATCGGGAAGCGCGCGCGCCTGATATTGATGCCCGTTGGTGCGGTTGAAAATTTCGCCGGTGGCGAGGTTCACTTCCACATCGTCGCCTTCGGTGATGTCCGCGGCGGCTTCGGGGCATTCGAGGATCGGCAAGCCGATGTTGATCGCGTTGCGGAAAAAGATGCGCGCGAAAGACGGCGCGATAATGCACTTCGCCTGCGAGCCTTTGATGGCAATCGGCGCATGTTCGCGCGAGGAACCGCAGCCGAAATTTTGCCCGCCGACGATGATGTCGCCGGGTTTTACGTTCTTTGCATACTCAGGTTTGATCTCGCAAAAAACATTCTTCGCCAATTCGAGCGGGTCGATTGTGATGTTGAAACGTCCGGGGATGATCTCATCCGTATTCAGGTTCTCGCCAAATGTCCATGCCTTTGACATGATGTTCTCCTTTGTTTAT
>JAUXWL010000236.1 GCA_030680155.1 Anaerolineales bacterium | reverse complement strand
GCGGAAGTACTTCAACTCGTCAACTTGTTTCTCGGTAACTCGGTTCAGCGCTTTCCTTGTGTTTGGTCCCTGAAAACTGAGCGCCGCCACATCGTCGGTGACTTCGGTGATGGACACGTCCATGCCGACCGCATTCATCGTCAGCCAGCGCAGATTCGGTTCCGCGGCGGTCAGGCGGAAGGTCGATTCTTCGAGGCGCGTGACGGTGCCATCATCGATCAGCTTGCCTTCGTCGTCGCACCAGCCGGTGTAGGCCACTTGTCCGATCTTCATCTTGTGAATGTCCCGCGTGGTGACGCGATGCAACAGCGCCGCCGCATCTTTTCCTTTAATCACATATTTGATCAACGGCGAGACATCGATCAACGCCGCCGCATTGCGGATCGCCCAATACTCGCGGTCAAGCGTGTGCTCGTACGAGCCTGCGGCGAAATAGCCCGCCCATTTGCGCCAGTTCTGCGGCTGGCACAAGGCGGATGTCCGTTCGTGGAAGGGGGTGGTTTTGAGGTTGAGCATTTATAATTTAGCCTTTCGACCGGTTATTTCCAAACCAAGTTTCTTTTTGAAGACTTCAAACTTCTGTTCCTTGTTTTCCATCTCTGACCATCTTTCGATTTCTCGAAGATCAACCTTCTGGCTTTTGGCAACCAACACCGCCTGCGCCAAACCCTGTTGATCGTTCCAAAAATAGAACGCACACAATCTGTCTTTCACACAATCCGTTGGCGAAATAACACGCAATATTCCCGTTGGCAATTCGAATGCACTGATCTCCTTCACGGGTTCCTCTCCCACCGAAAGCGGGCCATCAGGGAACTCAACAAAGAATTGCGTTTTCGGGTTTACAAAATAACGTCCTTTTTCTTGAAAACCGATCTTTTCCATCACAGATTTGATTTTGCTTCGTCTGGCAAAATTCGCATTGATTAAATCCAAATCTTTTGAAACATACTTGTTTCTGCTGTAAAACGAGACTGCACTCCCGCCCGAAAGCACCACAGCGATTCCCTCTGCTTGTAAAGTATCTTGAATATATGCCGCCAGTTCACTCTGGCTCATATTCTTGATCTGCTTCACAAACTCTTACCTTTCGCCCGTGGTCTGCGGCGGTTCATGGTCAAATCTTCCATTTCTTTCGCGGGATAAAACAACAACGCCTTTTCAAGCAGTGCCTTCAACTCACTCAAAAACGGGTAGCGCGGATTGAATACATACGGGCGCGTCCGTCCCACCGTGCGGCTTGCCAGCACGCCGCTTTTCTCAAATTTGTCCAATTGCATTTGAATGGGCTTTACATCCGTACCGTAGAAATTGGCGATTTCGCGCGCATACCCTTCTTCACGTGTAACGATATAGATTAATACCCTTTCAGCGTTTTTTGAGCCTAGCAGCGCTTCAATCATGGCAACTCCGTTTGACGGCTATTTACCGTCATATGACGTATATTTTACGTCATTATATCATTCCCTATTCGAATACTCTGCTGGCGCAAAGAACACAAGCACCCTTAACTCTTCCTCAATCGAATGGAAGCGGTGCTCCACATTCTTCGCCACGTAGACAATCGAGCCTGCCTGCACGGAGCGGTCTTCGTCCGCGACTTGAATCTTCGCCCGTCCGCTTACCACGTAATAGACTTCATCCTCCGTATGCGGTTGTTGTGGATCAACTCCGCCTGCGGGGAGGATGTACAGGCCCATACTGAGGTCGGGGACTTTGAGGAATTCGAGATAGGCGGTGTGCGAGTCTTTTTGTTGGGAGATGAGTTGGACGAGTTCGTAGGCTTGCATGGTGGCGCCGTTTCCCCCTCTCCTTGGAGGAGAGGGATGGGGTGAGGTCAAAATTATATATAATTTTACCCGCCTTTTATATCATCCTTCCAGCGTATTCAACCGTATCGCCACAACTTCATTCCACGCCAAAATCGCGAACAAAAACACATAGAACGCCGCGCCTTTGAGTGCGAAGGCGGGAGCGGCGAGTGCGAGCGTCCCCCAGGTGTAAAGGGAGAGATTCTTCCAGCGTTCGTCATTACGAAAGGCGAAGCCGAGCACGATCATGGCGGGGAAAAGCGTGAGACCAAGCAAAACAAATGAGAGGTCGTGTAAACGTCCATGCCAGGTGGCGGGGGTGTCGCGGATGGTCGGGTCGGTGGTGAAAGCCAGCATGGCGAGGGCCAGTCCGGCGAAAAGCATCAGCTTGGAACCTGCCCTGGCAGCAGGTGCAGGCTCGATGTCAAAAAAGAGGCGGACGGCAAGCATCATCATGAGTATCCCGCTGATGATGAACGTCGCGGTCATGATCCATCCATGGCGGCCAAGGGTGAGTCCGCTGGGCCAGTCGAAGGTCGGGTCGTTGATGGGATGCCAGCCGAGGCTGAGTAAAAAGTCGTATTCGACGATGGTGAGGATGGCAAGCACACTTGCAAAGAGGATGGGGCCGAGTTGGATGATGCGCTTCATGGTTCGTTTCCAGATTTTTATGATAACAGCCCCGCAAACGCGGGGCTGTTGATTTCGTTCAAGGTTCAGGGCTGGAGTTTCTTCTAGTAGCTGTTCCGCCCGCCGCCATCGCGATTTCTATTGAAATTTCGCGGGCGTTCTTCACGGGGTTTGGCAACATTGACGGTGATGGCGCGTCCCATGAAGTCCTGCCCATGGAACATGCTGATGGCTTTTTGCGCCTCATCGGCGCTTGCCATCTCGACAAAGCCGAAGCCTTTGGCGCGTCCCGTTGCGCGGTCAGTAATCAGCGCAACGGAGGTGACGTTTCCAGCCTTACTAAAGAAATTCTTGATATCTTCCTCAGTGGCGGCGTAGGGCAGATTGCCTACATATAACTTGTTTTCCATCTCTTCTCCAAATGGTTCAACGTTCCAGCCTGAACGATGATGAAGTTTATCATGGATTAATCTATTCTGAGAATATCAAAAGGATGGAAAACCCGCGCTTCGCCCTCCGCCGTTACCGGGTCCAACCGCCCGGCAGACGCATCACCCCGAGATAGACGAGCAGCAGCGCGCCGAGAATGCAAAACAACGTATTGCGAAAACGGATACTATCTGCGGCATTCTTCCAGCGCGCGGGCAGGTGCGCAATTGATGCAGCGATAATCATTGTGACGGCATGTTCGATGCGGTACATGGGGAAGCCCAAACCTGTCACACCCATCCAGATAAAGAGGATGAAACCAAGCGTGGCTTGCAAATCCATTACGCCGCTGAAGGCGGCAGCGAGACCGCGGTCCATGCCTTTGAATTCACTTCCGCGCAGCCAGCCGACTGTAAATTTGACCACAGCAAGCACGGCGGCAAGCAGAACGATCCAGCGAAAATGTGAGTGGGCGATCAAGACTAAAGTCATATTAAATTTTCTCCATTCTAAAATTTTTATACAAAAGGCAGGGACACCTGACAGCCTGCAAATTATACAGCAGTGGTTTCTTGCTTTATATAATGCCCACGGTCATATCATGCCCGCAGGGTACAAATTTCGCTTTTCCGCTTTTGAAGAAGCACAACTGACTCTACTGCAAAAAAGATGCTTAACCACAAAGGACACGAAGTGCGCGAAGGTTAAATAACCTACGTTGCTACCTTGAAATTCAATTGTGCTAAAAAAATCTCTTTTTGCCGCGGATTACACAGATTTTCACGAATTTGAGAAAAAAATCCGCGCCTATTAGCGGAATTCGTGGCAAGGGTTTTGGATTTCTTGACATGGTGGCAA
>JAUXWL010000235.1 GCA_030680155.1 Anaerolineales bacterium | reverse complement strand
AAAGGCGGTTTTCTCTTTTGCATAGGCTGCACGCCCCATCGAGGGATAATCCGAGTCCTGCCGGGAGCGCCACGAACCGTCTTTCGAAGGAAAGGCGGTTTTCTGTTTCCATGGTCCGCACGCCCCATCGAGGGATAATCCGAGTCCTGCCGGGAGCGCCACGAACCGTCTTTCGAAAGAGAGGCGGTTTTCGTTTAATCCACTCGCTTACTTTGTGTTTATAATCGAAGCCTATGAAAAAGAATAAACCCCACATCCTGCTCACCAACGATGACGGCATCCGCTCGCCTGGGCTTTGGGCGGCGGCAAGCGAACTGTCCAAGATCGGCTACGTCACGGTTGCCGCGCCGCGCGAACAATCCACCGCCATGGGACGCAGCCTGCCCAGCACGTCCGATGGGATCATTCGCAAGGAACAGGTGCAGGTCAACGGTCAGGAATGGAGCGTGTATGCCATCGGCGGCTCGCCCGCCCAAGCCGTCCTGCATGGCATTTTGGAGATCGTCCCCCACAAACCAGACCTGATCGTTTCGGGTATCAATTACGGTGAAAACGTCGGGTTGGGAATCACCATCTCCGGCACCGTGGGCGCAGCGATGGAAGCTGCGTCGCTTGGATACCCCGCGCTGGCAGTTTCGCAGGAAACCGATGCGCATCATCACCTCAGCTATTCGGATGAGATCGATTTCAAACCCGCGGGATATTTCACCGCCTATTTTGCCAAACTGATGTTGGAAAAAAAATTATTCAAGGATGTGGATCTGATGAAAGTGGAAGTGCCGCGTCATGCCACGCTGGAAACTGGGTGGCAGACAGCGAGGCTTTCCCGCCACCGATACTATGAACCGATCCCCGCTCAAAGAGTATCCTGGGATGTTCCCGGTTCCATCAGCTACCGCCACGACAACCTCCTTGACCATGAACCCGAAGACACGGATGTGTATGTTTTACGAAAGAAAAAAATGGTGGCAGTTACACCCATCAATCTCGATATGACCGCCCGTGTGGATTTGAGTGAACTTGAAACGTATTTGAGAAAGCAAGGGTAAAAGTAAAAAGGGAGAAGTAAAAAGAGACAGTCACTTTTGATCATGACTGTCTCTTTTGTTTTAAGCGCGGATCATTGTCAGTAACATCTTGAATTTTTGAATAGCCTTCAAGGCGTGCGGTTCATCCGCCGGCATGATGATGGCATCGCCCGCATTCAACCGAAACGGCTGACCAGAAATGGTCACATCCGCTTCACCTTCGAGGATGTGGACAAGCGCATCGAACGGGGCGGTGTGCTCACTCAACCCCTGATCTTTGTCAAACGCAAATAGCGTAACATTACCTGTATCCGCCTTGGTGATCTGGCGGCTAACGACAGACCCCTCTTGATAGTTGACCATTTCAGCGAGATTCAGTACTTGTGATTTTGGCGCAGTAGACATGGGTTTCTCCAGTAAGAGCTATTAATTTTCTTCGGGTGGTTTGATCGAACGAAATTCACGGAATAACAAAAGATCATAAACTATTTTAAGCCCACCCGCGAAGAAAAAGGGCGCGCTGAATAAAACTGGGATACTGAAGAACAAGCCCGTTAGCGCGGGAGAAAGGGACGCGCCCACCGAACGGGCAATGGCGGTCACACCCGCAGCGGCGGATCGTTCGTCTGGAGCCACAACAGCCACCGTGTAGGATTGACGCGTGGGTACGTCCATCTGGGAGATGCTGAAACGCAGGAGTAATAATCCGATGGCGAGGGGCAGGGTCGGCATCAAGGGGACGAGGATCAAAAGAATATTGGATGGGATGTGGGTGAAGACCATTGTGTTGATCAACCCGATCTTCTCAGCAAGTTTGACCGCCAGCAAGGCGGAGATGCCTGCCAGAATATTTGCCCCGAAAAAGATACTGCCGAGCACGCCCGAGTCCACACCGAATTTGATGTGGAACCAGTAGGCGATCATGCTTTGCACAATGAGTCCGCCCGCGAAGGCATCAAGCGCAAAGAGGGCGCTTAATTTCAAGACGACATTGCGCGAGCGGTGCAAGCCCAATACTTTTATGGTTTGTGTTTGTGCGTGAGTAACTTCGATTGCAGGAGAAATGCTCAGGAATAAAATAGTTAGCAGCAATCCGCCCAGCGCATACCCCATCAGGACGAAGCGATAGGCATCCAAGGCTGCCCAACCGTTCGATTGCAGAACCTGCGCCATCCAGCCGCCTGCCAGCGCGCCTGTTGCCGTGGAAAACGAGCCTGCCAGGTTGTACCATGCGAAGGTCTTTGTGCGTGACTGGTTCGGGACCAACTCGGTCAAGCCTGCCTGCTCCACCGAAAGGAAGGGACCGATCTCGTTTCCGCTTGGGCTGATGACCCCGACAATCGCGGCAACCATCAGGATGATAATGTTATTCGTCAGGATGAAAACAACTCCCGCGCCCAACATGAGGAATGCGCCGATCAACAGCGTGCGTTTTCTGCCAAAGCCATCGGCGTGGGTGGTGAGCCAGAGCGAAATGCCCGCGTCGCCTGCAAGGGTAAAGGTGAACAACAAGCCGATCTGTTTTTCATTCAACCCTGTTTCGGCAAGGTAAAGTACGAGAATTACCGAAAGAAATCCATAACAAAACAGGCGGATGATGCGGGTGGCAAACAGGAGAGTGATGTCTTTGCGGTGATGCATTATGGGTATCCTTTTGACAAAAGCATTTTATCTTCGTACTGATTATTCTCTACCGTACACGCAAACCCTAAAGGTCTCCTTTTCCTTCGCAGATTCTCGATTCGCCGAAAAGACCTTTAGGGTTTCTTTGCGAGGAAAATGTACGGTAGCGAAACTGATTATAGATTGTTTTATATCGTTCACATTACTCGTTTTTCAAAAAACTCAAAGATTGCATGATATCCCCTACCTTATTAGGGGAGAATCCCTCTAACCGATTACCCACAACCTTTATACAATAAAGTCAAATCTTGAAAGTTGATGAACGCCCGATGATGAAGTCTCTGCCT
>JAUXWL010000231.1 GCA_030680155.1 Anaerolineales bacterium | reverse complement strand
AAGTTTGGGATAGGAAATGATCTGCCGCAGGTCAATGTAAATGGGGGATTTGAGTCCCGACTTAAGGGTGAACTCGCCGAATTTGATGCAGCCCGCATCCAGGAGGTTATCAGCGAGAGAGGATAATGCGTGATTCGTAATGCGTAATTCGTTTGTCATGGATGGTGATCCTTATTTTTTCAACTCGCGTCTGACATGCAATATCTGGTCACGGATCTCGGCGGCGGCTTTGGCCGGGTTTGCCGCGCGCGAGATGGATCGAGACATCGGAAGCAGCAATCCCTTGCCGTCTTCGCGTAGGCCTGATTTCAAGGTCATTTCCAATTCGCCGCCTTGTGCGCCGACGCCGGGGGAGAGGAACCACAAATCCGGTGCGGCGGCGCGGATCATTTCCATGATCTGCGGGTGAGTCGCTCCGACCACCACGCCAACGTTATTTTTCTCGTTCCATTGCTGTGCCAGTTTCGCCACGTAGATATACAACGGCATGGGCATATCCGAACCCATCGGCATGACGAGCAGGTTTTGCAAGTCCATCGAACCGGCATTGGATGTTTTGCACAGCAGGAAGACACCCTTCTCTGCATCCTTGATGAACGGCTCGATGGAGTCTTTTCCCAGATAGGGATTGAGGGTGATACAGTCCACGCCAAGGGATTCGAATGCGGACTGGGCGTAGGCTTCAGCAGTGGACGAAATATCTCCGCGCTTCGCATCCAGGATGATGGGGATGCGCGACCCCATGCGGTCTGATTCTTCGCGGACGGCTTCGATGACGTGCTTGAGCGCCGTCCACCCCTCTGCGCCGAAGACTTCGAAGAAGGCGGCGTTGGGTTTGAATGCCGCAGCGTAGCGAGCTGTCTGCTTGACGAGAGTCAGGCAAAAGTCCAGGGCAGAGGCGGCAGTTGGTTCCTTGAGGTCGGAGATGTGCGGGTCAAGTCCGATGCAGAGCAGGGAGGAAGAATCGTCGATGCGTTTTTCCAAAAAAGAAAAAAAGGTTTCCATGGAGTGTCCTTAAAATTAAGGTCGGGTTTGCGCCCGACCTATTCGATGAATGATTCCCATTTGCTGAAGTTGTCTGGGAGGTAGCGCCGTCCCTGCCAGCCGTATCGATCCCAATAATAGGAGTTCCAGATATTGGCGCCGTAGCCGTGACATTCTGCGAGGAGGAAATCGGCGGGGATGGTATCGGGCAATTGACAGACGGGGGACTCAGGATTGCCGCCCGGCATGACCGGAACCAGGCCTTCGCGGGTGTTGGTGAGATTGGGGGTGGGGATGCAATCATCCGCCCAGGCGCTGTCGGTGGGCGTGCCATCAGGCAGACGGCAGAAGGAGTGGTCGGCGGTTCTCGCGATGGAGTAGGTGAAGATGTCATAGACCTTGCCGCCCGGGTCGAGCAAGCGGACGGTGTCGCCGCCGTCGCTGAGCAGGATGTTGGTTTGCGAAGTATAGAGCGCGATCCGTTGGCCGGGGCGCAAGGTGATATTGGGCAAGGTATACGGGTTGGAACCTTCATTCAACCCGTCATCCAAACGCCAGCCGCTGAGGTTCAAGTCGGCGGGGGCGATGTTCTTGATCTCGATGAATTCATCGAAGGTGTCAATCCTGCCGTCTTGATTCCAATCGAAGCCGGGGCGGGCGAGTATTTCGTTGAGGATGGGGCGCGGCGGGATGACCACAGGCGCAGAGGACTGTGTGGGTGTGGGAATAGGTGTGGCGGTAGGGGTGGCGGTTGGAGATACAGAATTACTGGCTTTGGGTGTGCCGAGAATATCCCCATTATTTGCATTCTTGCCATTTCTCTTGGCGCCCGTATTCGTATGCCAATTGCTATCACTATCTGCGGAAGAGCTATTGCGCTCCATCGTGCCGTATGTGGATGAACTCCCCGCGGGCCAACTGCCGCCATTTCCATTGGCGGTGTCGATGACGGTGTTGGATGGGTCATACAACGTGAGCGTTTCTCCGGAATTGGAAAGACTACCGGAGTAGATACAATCTGCCGCGATGTCGAAGACGGTTGTATCGTCATCCCGTTCGAGCAGGTAGTACCCGCCCGCTGGGATCGAGATGGCGGCGCAACCAGCATTCAACAAAATACTGGGCGCACCATCTGAAGCTTTGAGCGTCCAGCCGGTAAGGTTGATAGCAGACCCTGTGGTGTTATATAACTCGATCCATTCATCATCGATCAGGTTGGATGCGGACCCTGTTCCCCCCCAGGCAACTTCATTGATGATGACCGAACGGACAACTGCCACTGTTGAAACGGAGGCACTGGCATTGTCATCTTCCGTGTTCAGACCGTTGCCGGGGATCGAATCAGGATCGTATAAACCGGATTCGAATACTTCCGCCAGATTGACAAAGGAGCCGCTGATCGAAACATTGGCGGTGATTTTCAACTCGGCGGTTGTGCCAGATGCCAATGTGCCAACCGTCCAAATACCGGTTCCGAAAACATAACTGCCCGTGGCTGTAGACGAGGAAACATAGGGTAACCCGCTGGGCAAAAGACTTTTGACTTTCACACCCGTCACAGCGGTTGGACCGGAGTTGCTGACTCTGATCGTGAAGACTACATTGGCATTCAGGTTAGGGCTGGCATTGTCAACGGTTTGTGTAAGGCTGAGATCAGCGAAAGGAAGTCCCGAAATATCATCTTCTGAGCGAACAAGATTATTTGGGATGGAATCGGGATCAACCATATCAGAGGAGGAAATTTCCACAATATGGGATTGAAGCACGCCGGTCGTATTGGTGGTGATGACAAGAGCCGCACTCGCGCCATCTGCGAGCAGACCGAGATTCCATATTCCGGTAAGCGGATCAAAAGCTGCTGGCTGTGAACTCGAAACAAATTGGTAGGAAGCGTTTACATCGGGCAGGTTGGATTTGACTTTCACAGTCGCGTCGTCTGGGCCGGAGTTGGTGACGGTAATGGTGAAAATTGCCGTCGTGGCGGTCAGGTCCACAGTTTGAATGAGGCTGAGATCGGCAATTGGAACCTCGAGACTGTCGCTATTGTCGAGAGAATCTGTATCAAACTGGTTGGACTTCCATATTTGGACAGTATTGTTGGTGGAGGAACCGCTCGCCGCCACTTTGACTTTGATCGTCAAATTCACAGTTGTGCCGTTATTCAAACTCCCAACAACCCAAATGCCAGTAATTTGATCGTAGGTGCCTGCCGTGCTGGTATGAGAGACATACGCCAAACCGGAGGGCAGCAGGTCGCGTACTTCGACGCCAGTTGCCGTATCCGGTCCGTCGTTCTTCAGCGAAAGTACCAAGTTTACCTGCCCAACAGTACCTGTATTGAGATCGAGTGCCTGGGTGATTGCCAAATCTGCCTGACCCGATAGCGGATTGTTCAGGGAACTGCTGGCGCTGTTATCAAGATACTCATTCGAAGTGACTGATGCTGAATAGGTATTCGGTGTGCTGTTGATAACTCTAGCAGTTACGGTCAGGGTGGCGCTTGAACCAATCGGAATGGTTCCCACAAACCAGGAACCAATACTGCTGGTATAGGTTCCGGATGTCGCTGCGCTTGAGACATAGGTTAATCCTGCTGGCAGCAGGGCAGATACATTTACATTGGTTGCGTTATAAGGGTTTCCAACAGGGTTATCCACTTTGATGGTAAAAATAACATTTGTGCCGACAAGGGGGTTGGAGTTGTTGACCGTGTTGGTGATATTCAAACCTGCCACTTTTAGTGGAGTGACCTGAGTGGAAGCATAATCATCTTCAGTGCTTGAACCATTGGCGATAACCGAATCTGGGTCAACTTGATCGCTTGTCCACACTTCGGCAATGTTTGTCTTTGTGCCAAAAGAAGTAACAGTAGTAGTAATCGTTAGAGTCGCGCTTATACCGGCATTGAGATTACCAACATTCCAAATGCCCATACTATTGTCATAAGTGCCAATCGTAGCGATGGAAGACTGGTAAACAAGCCCGGCGGGCAATACATCTTTTACTGACACCGATGTAGCGTCATTAATCCCATTATTAGTAACCGTCAATGTAAAATCTATATTCATTCCAGCAGTCGGCGCAAAGTTACTTACCGTTTGGGCTAATTGCAAATCAGAACTTAACCCGCATCCACGGCGTGGAGTAGATGAATTTTGAGGGTTACTTGGACTAATCAACTGAAAATCATTAGAGTTGTTATTGTCATCCTGACAACTATCAAACGCTCCGCCAAGCTTGCGCTGGTAACTACTATTACTATCTGAATTTAATTCTGAAAGGGGGGTGTTTTCTGTATAAGTTGTGTACGTTGTATTCAAGCCAACAGAATCAACTTTTGTTGAACCATTAAACAAGGCGATCCCACCTCCGTCTACGATACCCGTAGTATAAGTTTGATCTGGTGTGGCAATGCCGCTATATCCAGTAGAGGCTGTGGTGTTTGCAACAAGGTAATATTGTCCAGGGGATAATTGTGTTCCTGCTGTGATTGTTACCCGTGTAGCCTCAGTTCCCGTACCCGTTAATACCCTGATCTGCCAGCCGCTTATATTAATGGTCATATTTGTTGGATTATATAATTCTATAAATTCATCGTTAGCACCGTTTGTCCCCCTTGTGCGAAATTCACTGATCACAACATTGACAGCCGCTACCTCATTCGGCTTCGCTTCCACAATCTCTGCGCTCGGCGTGAAGATGCCTGCGCATAGGGTCATGAGCAGAGTCAGGATGAGAGCCAAGCGGGGGAATCGGTTTCGGGTTTGCATGAGCGAATAAACCAGCGGGAGAGTCTGCTCACGCGTAGAAACAGGTTCGGGCGGCGCGTGAAGCGGACGTCCACTGGGAAGATTATACGCCACCCTCTCTTCGATTGTCTATAACAATAAAAATCAGCGCTGGT
>JAUXWL010000228.1 GCA_030680155.1 Anaerolineales bacterium | reverse complement strand
AGATCACGAAAACCTCGCGTACTGCGCAGCGTGCGCTCTCCCCTGGCGCCGCCCGCCAGGGCAGGTGTAGCGCAAATCTGGCGGTAGAGACCGCCAATTACGCGCTTTCGTGAAGTACTGATAGTTGCAATTGGTTTGTGGATACCTGCTTCCGCACGAATGTAGGTACAGAGCTCTGTTGAAATTCGGTCCGGATTGTGCAATAATGTCATCAGATAATTTTCATCCAATTAGTCGTATTTTCTGAAAAGACGGAGCAGGTGGTCATTGGAAATTTCCTGCCAAGGATGGCTATCATGAGTTTGGAATGGTATGTTTTAAAAAGCAAGCCGAATAAAGAAGATGCGCTTTACAAGCAAATTGCGTTCCGAGGCATTGAAGTCTTTTTCCCTCAATTGGAGGTAACTCCCACCAACCCCCGCGCGCAAAAAACAAAACCATATTTCCCTGGCTACATGTTTGTTCAGGTAAACCTGGCCAGTGTGGGCTTATCCACTTTTCAATGGATGCCGTATGCAGTTGGGCTGGTAGGGTTCGGCGGAGAACCGTCCGTTATCCAATCCGATATCATCCAGTCCCTGCGCAAAAGTATTGAGATGTACAGGAAAGGGAAAGTGGATGGGCGGGCGCAATTCATGCATGGGACCCCTTTGACGATCAATGAAGGACCTTTTGCCGGCTACGAAGCCATTTTCGATACCAGTCTTTCAGGCACAGATCGCATCCGAATTCTTCTGAACCTTGTAAAGGGCAGGCAGATGGCTTTGGATCTTCCAGCCTGCTTTGTGCAAAAAAAAGAATAGATCAATATCCCTTTTTCTCCAAATGGATGGGGAGGGGGAGTTTTCCAGCAGGGGATTTCTACCGGAAGACTTTACTGGGAAGAGAAACTTTTCTCCACCTTTGGCGTTCTGTAAATAGGTTGATTGTAGGTTGTGCCGACAGTGCGACGAGCAGTTTTATCCAGCCTGGATAAAACTGCACAGTATATCTCATTGAACTTGCAGAAACTTTGAATTTTTTATTGGTTAACCGTCAGTATTCAACAACAGAGACCGTTTTATTGTTTTGTAATCACTGGAGCAGGCTTATGAAAATCATGGTTATTGATGATCATGTATTGTTCCGCGAGGGGATTGTCAGCTTGTTAAAAACCCAGGATGACATGGAACTGGTCAGTGAGTCTGACGTGAGCGACCACGCAGTCCAAAAAGCCGCCCTGGAAATGCCCGACATTATTTTGATGGACGTCGGCAATTCGCATGTGGAGGGGGTCAGTTTGATGAAGCATATTCTACTGCGCCAGCCGGAAATTTCCTTCATGATTCTTGCCGCGCACGATTCGGATGACCTGCTCTACAACATGATAGCCAATGGCGCCCGGGGGTATTTGCCCAAGAACATCACAAAATCGATGCTGCTGGTGTCTTTGCGGGCGCTGGGCCGCGGGGAGGCAGTGATTCCGCGTAGTCAGGTATCCAAGGTCCTGAATGAATTTGCCCGTTTGGGGAAACTGGCGGTAAATGAAAACAATCAAGACAAAAATTTCAACCTGCTAACGTATAGAGAATTGGAAGTATTGGATCTGCTTGCATCGCGCGCAACCAACCGCGAAATAGCCACAAAGCTATCTATTTCTGAAAACACGGTGCGGGTACATGTAAGTAACATCCTTGAAAAATTGAATCTGCGCAGCCGGCGCGAGGTATCTTTGTTTGCAAAACAGATTACGATGATCAACTCCGCATTCATGAACACATCGAAGTAGCGACAACCGTCCAATTGCACGTATGACTCCACTGCAAAAACCGATTAAACACGAAGGTCACTAAGGAACACCAAGCAAGAACCTTTCATTTATTAACCTTCGTGTACTTCGTGTCCTCGCGCCCTGCGGGTTGTGTTTGAAGACCTTTTTGCAGTGGACTCATCAGTAGATCACGAAAGCCTCGCGTACTGCGCAGCGCGCGCTCTCCCCTGTCACCGCCCGCCAGGGCAGGTGTAGCGCAAATCTGGCGGTAGAGACCGCCAATTACACGCTTTCGTGAAGTACTGAATATCCAAGAAACGCAGTGCCTATAGTACGCACTGCGTTTCTTTTTTTACAAATGGTTCACCTACACAATGAATGGATTGGCGGGAGGGAATGCCGGGCACGACATGAGAATTTTAAGGCGGATGAAAAAAGGTAAATTCAATGCTATACCCAGCGCGGTCACAAATTGCGCTTTTTCAAAGGCGGGAAAGCGCAATTTGTACCCTACGGGCATGATATGACCGTGGGCATTATATACAGCTCATTATTTTAATTGCGCAAACAATCACAATGAACTAATCCTATTTTTACAGGCAGCTAATCTTTAAATGTACTTGTTTAGCGTCCAAAAGTAGAATTTCGTAAAGTGTCAAAAGTCTTGAAAAAATGAGGCTGAAAAACTCTTGCAAAAGAAGAGCAGGAAATTGTAAACTGATGACGATGAGCAGAAAACGGAACACAAACAAACTT
>JAUXWL010000227.1 GCA_030680155.1 Anaerolineales bacterium | reverse complement strand
CTCGCCCAGCACACCTGCGAGGTAGATGAAGATAAAGATGAACGCGGCTTGCAGCAGCAGAAATGAGCCATACAGCCATGCGATCTCGGTGATGCGGTCGAAATCACGCATGTTGATGCCGTCGTCCACGATCTGCTTGTTCAGGTACGTGAAATACGCGTCCATGCTGGAGACGAGCGCGATGGTGATGAGAAATCCCAGCACCCACTTCCAGTGCGGCTTAAGCAAGGTCGCGATGCGCCTCAGAATGGGGGCGGTCAATTGCGATGTGTGTTCTTCTTCTTCGAGTTCGATTAGTTCGATATCTTCAGTCATGATTTATTCTCCGAATAAAAGGATGAAGGATGAGGGATAAAGGATGAATTCCTTTGACCGTTCATTTCTTTTTCATCCGATTCTTTATCTTAGTTACGATGGTTGTAAAGATGGCAAGCAATTCGCTGGTTTCCTTGCGAAGTGGTTCGATCTTTGGGGCTGCCACGATCTGTGCCTTTACCAGTAATTCCAGCCAGTAATCGGTTTCGTCCAGTTCCTGCAAGGCAGTTTCAAATTTGTTCACAATGTCGGCATCGGATTTCGCGCGGTGACCCTCGCGATAATGCGCGCCAATGGATGTTCCAGAGCGAAGGACTTGTTTTCCCAGCACTTGTGCTTCGGTTGTCTTGGGCAGGCTGGTGTAAAGTTTTATGATCCGCAGCGCAAAATCCGCTGTGCGGCTTCTCAGGGCTTGGGGCTGTTCGCTATTCATCCTTTATCCTTCCTCATTCATCCTTATCTCGTTCTCAAGTTCCTCGTCGATCCGCGTCTGGATGTCATAGATCTTGCGATACATGCCGTTTTCATCCTTCAGTAATTCGGCATGGGTTCCCATTTGCACGACTTCACCCTTGTCCAAAACAAGGATCAGGTCGGCAACCATCACAGACTGAATACGGTGCGCGATGATGAAGGTGGTGCGGTGTTCCATCAGGCTGTTCAGCGCCTCGCGGATGGACGCTTCCGTCTCGGTGTCCACTGAGGAAGTGGAGTCATCCAAGATCAAGATGCGCGGATTTTTCAGGATTGTGCGCGCGATGGTCACACGTTGTTTCTGTCCACCGGAGAGGGTTACGCCCTTTTCGCCGACGATGGTGTTGTAGCCATCGGGGAACCCGATAATCACATCATGCACGGCAGCCGCTTCTGCGGCGGCTTCGATCTCTTGTTGAGTCACACTGCGACCCACACCATACAAAATGTTCTCACGGATCGAGCGGCTGAACAGGAATGGTTCCTGTTGCACAATGCCGATCTGCTCACGCAGGTATTTGCGCGGATAGTCTCTCAGGTCCGCGCCATCGAGCAGAATTTCTCCGCTGGTGTAATCGTGGAAGCGCGGCAGCAAGTTAACCAGCGTGGTCTTGCCTGAACCCGTCGAGCCGAGCAGCGCAATGGACTGGCCGGGCTTGACGCGGAAGGAAATGTCCTTGATAACATCATGCGTCCCATCGGAATACATGAACGAGACCTGCTTGAATTCGATCTCGCCGCGCGGCGCACCCGCAGGCTGGACCTTTCCGCCGTCGAGGTCTTCACGCGCCTGCTTGGTGATTTCCATCAAGCGCTGGTATGAGACCATGCCCGTGGAAGTTTGCACAATAATGCGTCCCAGGTTGCGGATGGGGAAGATCAACCAGACAACCAGCCCGACATACGCGACATAGTCACCGACGGATATTTCTCCGTTGATCGCCATGAACGCCGCGTAGACGAACCCGAACAGCATCTGCGCACCGAGGACGATGTCCGAGAGTGGCCAGAAGAGCGAGTGCATCAACAGCAGCAATTTACCCTTCAGGTACTTGCCCCAATTATCCTTATCGAATTTTTCCTTCTCGTAATCCTGCCGCGCAAAGGCTTTCACCACGCGCACGCCCGTCAAATTCTCTTGCAGTGTTGTCGAGAGGATCGCCTCTTGAGCCTGATACTCTTCGTAGGCTTTGGTCACTTTCTTGAAGAACCACAGCGAGATCCATAGGATCGGCGGGATGACGATCACGGATAGAAAGCCTAGTTTCACATTGATGTATAGGATCGCAAACCAGTTGATGAAGAACAATAGGATGATGCGCCCCACACCAATGGCTTGCTCCGAGAAGAAGCGGCGCAGGGCATCCACGTCTGAAGTCACACGCTCGATCAGGTCGCCTGTGGGAGTTGCGCTATGATACGAAAAACTCAAGCGCTGGATATGGTCGAAGAGAAAGTCTCTCAAACGGCGGGTAATGCCCTCGGCAGTGTAGGCAGCCAAACGTCCGGAAAGAAACGCGCCGCCGCCTTCCACGAAAGCAAGCAGAATGAATCCCAGCCCGATCCAAAGAAAAGTCTGGGTCATCGTCGCGCCGATCATTGCGCCTTTGCCAAGAACATCGTCTGCAAAGAATCGCAGTAAAAGGTAAACCGAAGTTTTCGCCAGCGCAGAAATGGCCAGCGAAACCGTCGCCGCGGTATAGGAAACGCGGTAATCCGTCATCATGCGCCACAGACCGAGCAGGCGGTTCGCGCTGAGCGCATTACGGAAGTCAAAATATTGTGGGGTGGTTGTAGTCATGGTGTTTCTCCATCGGGCTGGACGGGTTGCCATGAAACCTGTCAGGTCTTCATGGCAACTTAAACAAAAAGGCTGCGGCGAATGCGCCACAGCCCAAAATAAACAGGGGACAGAAAAGACCTAGGTTCGGTCTACAGGCGCACTCCAAGAAGGCAAAAAGCCATCTGCAACAGGGGTGATAAACAGGGTGTTGGACATCAAGAGTGCGATCCTTTCTTTAGAATTTTCGAACAGTGTGCCGAGTTTACACCAAGTCTGGGATTCGTGTCAAGGATGAGAGGAAGATTAATTTTTGAAATACAAGCCATGACCGCCGCATCCAAAAATAAAAGGAGAAACGATCAATACCTTCGCCAATTATGTACGCAGGATTTTGTTGTTGGAATAGTTGCAATAACGCATAACTGAAATTGACCATGAAAAAGGATAGATTGGCGGCGTTGGTCACTGCGGTTTCTTTGATATTCATGAAGTCTTCCAAGGTAAATATCTGTGCGCAGATTGTCTTCGATGGAAGTCTCTTTCAGATAGTCTGCATCCATCTTACACACATCGATTTTTGCGCCATACTTGGGCTTCGGGCCGCAGTGTTCTCCTTTTCCGACTTCAAAATGTGTTCCCGAAAAAATAACCACTGGATGACTTTCCATGAAAGTGCGCTATGATAAAAACGCTGGATGGTTCGGTAACTTCGACCTTTCTCTGTCCAGCGCGACAGACCCAACATGGTAATCCGTCCACTTTACTCGATTAGCCCTATTTTATTCACCTATTTTTGGCGAAGGTATTGATATGGCAGTATATAATTAAGACATGACGACAAAACTGGTTGAGATTACCCTACAGAAAAATTACACCATCGAGATGAACGCTTCATCCCTGGACGCGGCAACTAATTCACTGCCAGTGGGCTTCTACACCACCTTCAGCACACTGGCGGGCGGGGCAAAGGCGCTGGGCTTGCAGGCGCATCTTGATCGGTTGTATGTCCCTGCAAAAGAGATGGGCTTGAAGCCATCTGTAGATGAGAAAACGCTACGCTCAAGAATTGCGGAGATCGTCAAACTCGACCTGCCGCATGAAACGCGCGTGCGTTTGATTCTGGTCAAGGAATCAGGCAGGATATACATTGCATTTCAACCTTTCATCCCTCCGCCAGAAAGTGTTTACGAAGATGGCGTGCATGTGATCACATCAGGGACATCCCGCACTGATCCGCGCATCAAAGGCACGGATTTCATCACCAAAAGCGCCGAACAGCGCAAACTGGTGACGGGGGATGTGTATGAAATTCTGTTGGTTCATAACGGGAAAATTTTAGAGGGAATGACCTCGAATTTTTATGCAGTCAAAGTACCGCGAGATTCATCTCGCGGTACGCTCATCACCGCCCAGCGTGGAATTTTACTGGGCGTCACACGCCGCGCCGTGCTGAAGATCGCGAGAGGGGAGGGGTTGTCGATTGAATACCGCGCGCCGCGTGTCGATGAGAAATTCGATGAAGCCTTTCTCACGTCTAGTTCGCGCGGCGTGGTGCCAATTGTAAAAATTGACGGTCAGCCAGTGGGGGAGGGGAAGGTAGGGGCGTGGGCAAAGACTCTCAGGAAAGCGTATCAGGCTTACGTTGAAGAGAGAAGCGAGAGAATCGTTTAATCCTTGTGGGCGTTATCGTCGCGTTCGTGTGCGATCATGCAGGTGCGGCAGTAGAAATCATCACAGAAGTTGCAAAATTCAACATCGCGGGTTGCCTGCTGTTTTGTAATTTCAATCTACAACAAAGAGGGGTAGATTTCAAGACCGCTCAGTTCGTTTTTTATCTTTTTCAAACACATCATAGTACGCCTTATCCAATTCATCATCAGACAAATGGGTGTAACGCTGTGTGACCTGAATGTTCTTGTGCCTCGCGAGTTCCTGCGCGATCTTTAGGTTGCCCGTACCGCGCAACACGGTGGTAACAAAATAATGACGGAAGGAATGCGGGGTGATCTTGCCGACCATTTCACTGCCTATAAATTGTTCCACGCGCTCTTTGACGATGTTGCGTCCCGTGGTCGGCGTGATCGGTTTGACCTTTTTGCCTGCGCCTTTGTCGTGACGGGCAAAGAGGGGCAGGGAGCTTAATTGTTTGCCTGAATTACCATCCAACAGGGCGCGTTGTGAGAGATAATCCTTGATGGCTTGCAGGGAACGTGACGTAAAACGCACAACAGCCTCTTTATTGCCTTTCCCAATGATGACCGCACGCCCTTCATTCCAGTCAATATCGCCGCGCCGAAGACCGCACGCCTCATGCACACGGAAGCCCGTATCTGCCAAAGTGATTAAAAAGGCGCGGTCACGGTATGCGCGTAGTTGAACGTCAGACAACTTTTCATCATCGTCAGGTATCATCAGGTTTTCAACCTGTGAAACTTTATCGAGTAAAGCCTCAATCGCTTCAGAAGGGAACTGTGGAATACGCGTGCCGGCGCGCCGCGAGCGTTGTCGCATAAGCACCGTCAGGCGGGACTGGTTGACATCGATCAGTTTCTCCGCGTCCACATACAGGTAGAAGCCTTTGACAGCCTGCAAATAGAGTTGTTCGGTGGCAGGGGCGTAATCGTTGAGATGGTCTACAAATTTGGCAAAGGAATCTTCCGCCAGTTTTTCAATGGGGGTGACGTCAGGGTCGAGCGATTTTTTCAGCAGCACATCGCGGAAAATTTGCAGCGCATTCTTATACGAAAGTTTTGTGTGCCGGCTGCGGGAGCGTTCCACCATGCGTAAATACGCGCTCATCAGGTCTGAAATCGTGGGAGATTTTTTCTCAGGGGCGTCTGACATGCCTTCATTATATGGCTTGTCCCTGTTCCTGTCAATGCTTTCGATAATAATACTTATCGAAAGCAAAAGAGGGAAATGTCATTGCGCGGAGTAGTGAAGCGACGACGAAGCAATCCCCCACTGCTGGGATGGCAAACGATGGACGATAGACCGTGGACGACAAAAGCAGAGCGCTTCATTTCTACGGTATGGTTGGTTTCTGTTGCATTGAGGTTTGTTTTTCATCCAGACAGTCCCCTCCCCCTCCGCCCTCGGTGCCTCCCCCAAATGGGACATGTTACACCTATGGTAAAAATTATCGCTCATAAGTCATTTCAAGGAACTGAGCCATTTCCGTTCGGTTTCGCCTCGAAAATACGGCTCTTTCTGGACAGCAATTCCAAATCTAAAATTGTGTAGAAGACAAAGATGCCAAACCTTAACGCAAAGACGCAAGGCCACAAGGCTTTTTTAGGATTGCCCCTGCGCCAGATGGTACTCTTGCCGATTCCGTCGAGGAAAGGTCAAAATCTTAGCGTCTTGGCGGCTTTGCGTTGAGATTGTTAGATTCAGATTTGGAATTGCTGCTTTCTGGACGAGCTCCTTGAAACTACGTAAGAGCC
>JAUXWL010000223.1 GCA_030680155.1 Anaerolineales bacterium | reverse complement strand
CAAGACCCAGAAGATGCCGATGCCTGCGCTCATCAACCTGCGCTCACATTCCGATGAAGCCACCCGCCGCCGCGGCTACGAAGCCGAGAACAAAGCCTGGGCGGAAGTGCAGGAAACCCTCGCCGCCTGTCTCAACGGCGTGAAGGGCGAGACCCTCGTCCTCGATAAAAAACGCGGACGCGAAGACAACCTCCACGCCTCGATTGACTCCGCCCGCATGGACCGCGCCACGCTCAACGCCATGCTCGGCGCGATGAAAGATTCCTTCCCCATGTTCCGCCGCTATTTCAAGCACAAGGCGAAACTGATCGGCAAGAAAAAACTCGCCTGGTGGGACCTCTTCGCCCCAATGGGCAAGACGGACAAAGTCTATTCATGGGACGAGGCGCGCGATTTCATCGTCGGCAACTTCAACAAGTTTTCACCCGACCTTGGCGCCTTCGCCCAACGCGCCTTTGACAGCGGCTGGATCGATGGCGAACAGCGTGAAGGCAAGCGCGGCGGCGCGTTCTGCATGGGCGTGGAAGCCGTAAAGGAAAGCCGCATCCTCGCCAACTTCGACGGTTCGTTCGACCAGGTCAGCACGCTGGCGCATGAACTCGGTCACGCCTTCCACAACGAGTGTGCCTATTCAACCAACAAGACCCCGCTCCAGCAGCAAACCCCGATGACTCTCGCCGAAACCGCCTCCATCATGTGTGAGACCATCATCACCGAAGCAGCCCTCGAACAAACCACCGACCCGCAGGAAGTACTCGCCATCCTTGAAGCGCAGTTGAACAACGCCTCGCAGGTCGTGGTGGACATCTACTCCCGCTACCTGTTCGAGAAGGAAGTCTTCGAACGCCGCGCCAAATCCGAGCTTGCCGCGGATGAGATCAACGACATCATGGAACGCGCCCAAAAAGCCACTTTCGGCGATGGGGTGGATGAAAAATTCCTCCAGAAGTACATGTGGACGTGGAAACCCCACTACTACACCAGCGGCTTCTCGTTCTACAACTATCCGTATGCCTTCGGTCTGCTCTTTGCCACAGGCTTGTACGCCATCTACCAAAAGCGCGGCGCGGAATTCGTCCCTGCCTACAAGGAACTGCTCGCCTCCACCGGTGAAGCGCGCGCCGCAGACCTCGCGGACAAGTTCGGCATCAACATCCGCACCAGGAAGTTCTGGGCAGACAGCCTTGCCATCATCGGCAAACGCGTGGATCGTTACTGCAAGTTGTAAGAGATCCGTAGGTCACGCTTGTAGCGTGACAGTTCCATCTGCTTCACGCCGCAAGCGTGACCTACAAAACAATTTAGAAGAGAGAAAGAGATGAAATCGTATAAACCCCTTTTAGTGGTTGTGTTGCTTTTGTTCACCGTGTACGCCTGCACGGCATCCTCGTCACAACAGGATGCGGCCAGCAGCATCAACATCCCGCGCACCGAAGCGGATGTCCCACGTATCAGCGTCAGCGAAGCAAAAGCCGCATTCGATGCAGGGCAAGCCGTTATCGTGGATGTAAGAAGCGCGCAATCCTTCGCCGCGAACCGGGTGGACGGCGCAATCTCCATCCCCTTGCAAAATTTCGAAGGCAGCAGCATCATCAACCTTTCGCTCCAAAAAGACCAATGGCTCATCACCTACTGCACCTGAGAAAACGAACACACGAGCGCCCGTGCGGCGTTCCTCCTTTTGACCAACGGATACACCAACGTCCAAGCCCTGCTCGGCGGATTTGCAGCCTGGGTCAATGCGGGCTACCCAACTGCGCCTTAAGATGATAAACCCGCCTCTTCTCTCTCCGTGGGCTGGTTCAACACCCCCAACAGAATCCACCCTGCGGCAGTTGATGGCGGACGAAGGTCTCGCTCCCTACGCCTGGTCGAACGGACCATTCGACACCTACTCCACGCACTCGCACAGCTACGACAAAGTCATCTACGTCGTACAGGGAAGCATCACGTTTGGATTGCCCGAGTTGGAGCAGGAATTAAAAATGAAAGCAGGCGACCGTCTTGATCTGCCTGCTGGGGTCTTGCACAACGCCCAAGTGGGGAGCGAAGGCGTACTCTGTTTGGAAGGGCACAAATAACAACATAGGGACACGGCGCGTTGGTTGAGTAATCCTGCAAGTATGTATCGAAATCCGCCATGTCCCTATGTTAAGGTCTCCCGTATCCATGCAAGGACATCGCCGGGAGTGCCTATTTTAATACCCGATCGTTCCGCCACGCCTGGATCATCAAGGAAATGTTTTCGATTATGCGTGGCAAGATAATCCACATGCGCATCCATTGCCGCAAGCAAAATAGGGACATCTTCAGGGTCGGCAATTAAGTGTAGGTTTTCTTCGATTTCCTTTTTGGTGGGGTTTTGGATGATTTTAGGGTTCGCATCTTTGAGTGCCTGCCTGAAATCCGGTAATGCCTTTGGAACTTTCCGCGCTATCGAGCGTTCACTCTCGACAATGACTTGTTCACTGATGAATGCTTCGATTTGCCCGCTTTCAGACATGACCAAAAGCACCCGCGCCGCGCCCACGCTTGAGATCACACCCGCAATGACCGCGCTGCTATCCAAAAACACCTTAATTTTTGACATAGTGCTCTTTGTAATAGTTGGCGCGTTCTTCATCCAGCGTATCCAGCAGTTCTTTCAGTGAAAGGTTTGCCTCGCTGACCTTTTTTGCGACCTTGTCCGCGCTCTGCATCACCTTACTTTCCAACGGGATGAGAAAGAATGAGCCATCGCCTACATCGATCAAACGGAATACCTCGCCCTCCTCCATCTTGTATTTTTTACGTAAGGCAGCGGGGAGGGTGATTGTTCCTTTAGTGCGAATTTGTACGGTATCCATAAAATTCTCCTGAAAATCAGAAATTCTGATTTTCAGGAATTCTACCATAAGCAATAGGACACGGCGACGCCGTGTCCTATTGTTTATGGACTATCGTCCGCCGTCTACGGCCCGAACGCTTGAATCCCCGTCTGCGCCCGTCCCAAAATCAACGCATGGATGTCATGCGTGCCCTCGTAGGTATTGACCGACTCCAGATTCATCACATGGCGGATGACGTGATACTCGTCCGAGATGCCGTTGCCGCCGTGCATGTCGCGGGAGGTGCGCGCAATATCCAATGCCTTGCCGCATGAATTACGCTTGACGAGCGAGATCATTTCGGGGGTGGATTTGTCTTCATCCATCAAACGTCCCACACGCAAAACGGACTGTAATCCCAGCGTAATTTCCGTCATCATGTTCGCCAGTTTCAACTGAACAATCTGGTTCGCCGCCAACGGACGCCCGAACTGCGGGCGGTCAAGCGTGTATTGCCGCGCCGCGTGCCAGCAGAATTCTGCCGCGCCGAGCGCGCCCCACGCAATGCCGTAGCGTGCCTTGTTCAAACATCCGAATGGACCTTTCAAGCCTTTGACCTCGGGGAAGATATTCTCGTGGGGGACAAAGACTTCATCCATCACGATTTCACCCGTGGCGCTGGCGCGCAGGCTGAACTTGCCCTCGATCTTCGGTGCTGATAAGCCCTTCATACCTTTTTCGAGAATAAAGCCGCGGATCTCGCTCTCGCCGCCGTCCCCGGCGGCGAGGGCAGAGTCGCTCCTTCCGCCGTCCCCGGCGGAAGGAGCAGGGTAAAGTTTTGCCCACACCACGAACACATCCGCAATCGGCGAGTTGGTGATCCACATTTTGTTGCCATGCAGGATGTAACCGCCGTCCACTTTTTTGGCGCGGGTTTCCATGCTGCCAGGGTCACTGCCATGATTTGGTTCCGTCAGCCCGAAGCAGCCAACCCATTCTCCGCTGGCGAGTTTGGGCAGGTATTTCTTGCGCTGTTCTTCTGTGCCATACGTGAAGATGGGGTACATCACCAGCGAACTTTGCACACTCATGGCGGAACGGTAGCCGCTGTCCACGCGCTCGACTTCGCGGGCGATCAATCCATAGGCGACGTGGTTCAAACCTGCGCCGCCATATTCTTCGGGGATGGTCGCGCCGAGGAAACCCATCGCGCCCATTTCGGTCATGATCTCGCGGTGGAAAACTTCCTGTCGATTCGCTTCGAGGACGCGGGTCATGAGCTTGTCCTGACAGTATTTCCGCGACACATCACGGATCATGCGCTCTTCGTCAGTCAGTTGGTCGTTGAGCAGGAAGGGGTCGTCCCATTTGAAAGTTGGTTTGGACATGTGAGCCTCTTTTAGCTGTTAGCACTTAGCTATTAGCGGTTAGATGTTGGTGCTGGATGATTGTATCAAATCTCAACGTGGGGATTCGGTTTGAGAAAACAGGAGCAGGTCAAAAGTCAAAATGAAGCGCAAATTCAAAAAGAGGATGCGCCCTCGCAGGCACATCCTCCACTGATCACTGATTACTGCTCACGAATTACGCACTTCCCGTCAACCAACCGCGCAGTTCCATCGCCTTGACCACACGGTCAATGGCGACCATGTAGGCGGCATCGCGCATGTAGACCTTCTCGGAGGCGCTGCGTTCGAGCACGCCGCTGAAGGCGGAAGTCATCTTCTGGTCGAGTTTTTCGAGCACTTCTTCCTTGCTCCAGTAGAAGTTCATGTCGTTCTGAACCTGTTCGAAGTAGGAGGTGGTGACGCCACCAGCGTTGCAGAGGAAGTCTGGGATGTTGAAGATGTTGTTCTTCTTGAAGACTTCGTCGGCTTCGGGGGTGGTGGGACCATTGGCGCCTTCCGCCACGATCTTCACGTTCTTCGACATCTTCCTGACCGTCTCGGCATTGATCTGACCCTCGAGCGCGGCAGGGATCAACACATTGGCATCGAACTCGATCCACTTGTCGCCGTCGCTGACCTCGTAGCCGGAGTCCATGGCTTTCTGCTTGTCGATGGTTCCGTATTCATCCACGATGGAAAGCAGGAAGTGCGGGTCGATGCCGCCTTTCTTGCTGTAGGTGTACGCCTTCTTGTCGTGGCGGTCATAGCAGGAGACGCAGGCAACCGTGCCGCCGAGCATTTCGACGAAACCGACAGCCGCATATTGCGAGACGTTGCCAAAGCCCTGAAGGGCCGCAACGGATTTCTTCGAGTCCATGCCGAGGTGCTTCATGGCTTCACGCACGGTATAGATCACACCGTAGCCGGTGGCTTCGGTACGTCCGAGAGAGCCGCCGCCGCCGAGGGGTTTGCCGGTGAACACGCCAGGGGTGTACTGCCCGACGAGGCGGGAATATTCGTCCATCATCCAGCCCATCATTTGGGGGGTGGTGCCAACATCGGGAGCGGGCACGTCATTGCGCGGACCAATGTTCTTCCACATGGCGCGTACCCAACCACGGCATAGTTCTTCTTTTTCACGAACAGAAAGCGTGGAGGGGTCAACAATAATGCCGCCCTTGCCGCCGCCAAGCGGGATGTCTGCCACGGCGCATTTCCAGGTCATCCACGTCGCCAGGGCACGGACGGTGTCCATGGTCTCGGCAGGGTGAAAGCGGATGCCGCCTTTGTTGGGTCCGCGCGAGTCGTTGTGCTGAACGCGGAAGCCCTGAAAGACTTTCAGTGAACCATCGTCCATGCGCACGGGGATGCGGAAGGAATATTCACGCATCGGCCAGCGCAGCACTTCTGATACACCGGAATCGAGCTTGAGCTGTTTGGCCACGCCATCGAACTGTTTCTGCGCCATTTCAAAAGCATTGATCTGTCCTGACATGTCATTCTCCTAAGTAGGTTTTAGAGAAAATATAAGCGGACACCCCGGACGGGGTTGCCCGCTTTACACACGCTGTATGTAAACACACTGGTCCATAATGATTAATCCAATAAATCACAATCGCCCTCGAACTTTACACGATTATTAAACTCACGTCAATATGACAAAAATCTGCTTATTTTTGGTAAAAAATGACGGATTCTGATAAATATAACCCCGTCCTTTCGTGAAGAGTTGCGCTAATCGAATTTAGCACGACGCTTCTCAAAGAATGCAGCCACACCCTCACGATGTTCCGCCGACCTGCCCGCCTCATCTTGCAGGATACCCTCATAATTCAGGACTTCCTCCAGATTGGGCAGGATCGCCTGATTAAACGCCTTCTTGCCCGCCGCAAACGCCTCACGCGGACCTCGAGCCTGCTCCTCCGCCCACTGCCTGACCAACCGCTGATAGTTGAATCCGCCCACGCGATTGACCATGCCCCATTGATGCGCCTCCCATGCGGTGATGGGCTTGTTGCTGTAAAAATATTCCTGCGCGCGCCCCAGCCCGATGTACTTCGGCAAAAAGAGCGAGACTCCCGAATCAGGCGCGAGCGCAATGCCGCTGAACCCCACCACAAAATACGCCGTGGATTTGGCAATGCGCAGATCACAAGCCAGCGCAATCCCAAACGCCGCGCCCGCACACGGTCCATTCACCGCCGCGATGACAGGTTTACCCATCCGCCGAATTTGCAGGATGAGCGGGTTGTAGGTCTTCTCCAAATGCTCGCGGTAGGAGATTTCCCCGCCGCCCTTTTTCATCTCGCCAATATCCTGTCCGGCGCTGAATACCTTACCCGCTCCCGTAATGACCACACACTTCACCTGCGGATCACGCTCCGCTTCGGCGAGGGCATTTTGCAGGGCTGTGGTCATTTCATAGTTGAAGGCGTTGGCGCGTTCGGGGCGGTTAAGTGTCAGAATAACAGAACCAGCTTTGAGGTCGGAAAGAAGCGTTGTCATTTGAGTCAAAAAAAGGTGACAGTCGCCTTTGGGGCGACTGTCACCTGATTCCTTTCTATTCGTCTGGGAAATCGTCGATCTGGTCGTCGTCGCCGGCATCCATTTCGTATTCCACCGTTTCGCCGTCGAGATACACCCACAGGAGCAGGACATGTCCTTCGGGGGTTTCCACATTGCGGGCGGCAAGGATGGGAGCGTTTTGCTCAAGACCCATCTCGTTGCGGTAGTGCAGGTGGATGGAACTTTTGTTATGCCATGCAGTGTAGCATCTTTGCACAAGCGCAGGCCCGTTAAAGGTGCGCAGGCGGGTGAGAGCAGGCACAGAGAGTGTCGGGCTTTCGTTCAAGCCCATTGCCCAACCATCGTTGACGTGCTCGAAGATCGGGGGCGGTCCTTCTATGATTGTGATTTTGTCTTCCATAAGTTTACCTATACGGTGGGAATATACCACAACTGCATACGCGAATCATTTCAGAAATTTATCAGAATTTTTAACAGGACAAATGGGCTAGAAACGGACCACGGACGGTGGACAGTGGACGATAGACAGTTTTTGGTGGCGGTTGAGGTTGCCTATCGTCTGCGGTCTATGGTCTACCGTCCATTGCCCTACAATATTGCAACTCTTTTTTCTTGCACCCATCTCTTTGAATAGGTATACTTGCGCGCATGGATACTCCGGAAAAAATTGGGCGTTATGAAATAAAAGATGAACTCGGGCGCGGGGGCATGGCAACCGTCTACCGCGGATATGACCCGCGCTTCGAGCGAGACGTTGCCGTCAAACTCCTGCCGCCTGAAATGATGCATGCCGACCCGCAATTCCGTTTGCGGTTCGAGCGCGAGGCGAAGATCATCGCCCAACTGGAGCACCCATCCATTGTGCCGGTCTACGACGTGGGGGAGGAAAATAACCAGCCTTATTTCGTAATGCGTTACATGGGCGGGGGTTCACTCTCCGAACGCATCAAGGCGCAGACCTATACCATCGAAGAAGCCGTAAAAATTCTGGAACAACTCGCGCCCGGGCTGGATGAAGCGCACACCAAAGATATCGTCCATCGTGACTTGAAGCCGGGCAACATCCTGTTCACCAACAAGGGTGTGCCGCTCATTTCCGATTTTGGGATCGCCAAGTTCACCCAGGGCGAGGGGAATGTGACCGGCAGCGCCATCATCGGCACGCCCGCCTACATGGCTCCCGAGCAGGCCTCCGGCGAATCCGTGGACGGGCGCACCGACATTTACGCGCTGGGCGTCATCCTCTACGAAATGCTGACGGGCAAACAGCCCTATCAGGCAGATACCCCGCTGGCCGTGGCCATCAAGCACATCACCGAGCCTGTCCCGCGCATTTTGGATGTCAACCCCGGACTGCCCAACTGGATGGAAAAGGTCATCGCCACCTCGATGGCGAAGAGCAAGGACGACCGCTTCTCCACCGCCGTGGAAATGATCGAAACCATCAAAGCGTTCATGCGCGGCGAGTCTGTGCCAACGATTGTCAAGCACAATCAAGCCACCCTCAAAGTTTCACCCTACAACAAAACCGTTGCGATCAAAAAGCGGGGACGCAGTTTCGCGCCCGCCCTCGTAATCGGGACTCTGCTGTTCGCGGCGCTGCTCGGGGGTGGATACTTCTTCTTTGGCAGAGCCATGCTCCAGTCCGCGAATGAAGCGGTGGTTCCAACATCCGCCGCCGAATTGCCGACTCAAATATCCATACCCGTGGTTGAAGCGCCGCAAACAGAATCCGCACCGGTGGCAGAGTCTGCCACCGAAGCCCCAACCGAGGTTAGCGCACCCGGTCTGCTTACCATCGGCGGCGCGGACAAGATCGCGCTGCTGCGCAGCAACGACATCTGGCTCATGAACGTGGACGGCTCTGACCCGCAGCAACTGACCACCGACGGCGTTGCGAAATTCAACCTGCAATGGCTGCCTGATGGAAAAACAATTCTCTACATGAGCGGCAAGACCGTCAAAACCGTGGATATCGAAACCCTGCGCGAAGAGAACATCATCAGTTTTATTTCAGCCGAATATTTTGAGTCCTTCCATGTTTCGCCCGACGGCAAACAAGCCGCCCTGAGCGTGAACCGTGAACTGTTCGTTGTGCCGTTCGATGTGGAAGCTTTGAAAAATGTAAACAGGAAAAGTCACTTGCTCGACATGCAAGGCTGCATCTTTTATGACGAGCTGGCCGTGAAGGGCGCGTTATGGTCGGATGACGGGAAAAAACTGGCCATCAAATTCCTCGCCCCCTCGGGTAACCTGCGCGTCGATGCCGTCCGCATCATTGACATTCAACAATGCATGGACGCCGAACCCGTGCGGCTGGATGAATTCCCGATCGGTCGTTTCCCGTTCGCCAATGAGATGGTCCACTACGATTGGGATGGCGACCTGCTCTTCTTCATCAACAGCAATGTGCGCAACGCCGGCTTTGGCGACCTGATCTTCTACAACGCCTTTACCCACAAACACCAGAAAGTATCCTTCTTCGACGGCAACTGCTGTTACCGGGATGCATCCTTCAGCCCCGACGGCACACACGTCATCTTCGCCCATCAGGATATCCGCCACGGACCCGAAAGCCCCATCAACCTCTATCTCATTCCCGCCGACTCGCTTTCAGGCAACCGCCCGCTCATGCCCATCCCCCTGCCTGAAAGATTTTTTACCCTGCGCAACGACACCCCCATGCCCATCCTGCGCCCCGCGCAGCCATAACTACAACGCCGTCACAATGTCCTTCACCAACGCAGGTCCGCGATAGACCAGGCCCGTATAAACCTGCACCAGCGCCGCCCCTTCAGCGAGGCGGCGTTTTGCATCCTCTGGATTCATGATGCCGCCCGCGCTCACAACAGGGACTTGTCCATTCACACGCTTCACCGTTTGACGTAAAACCGCTTCGCTCTTAACCGTGAGCGGTTTGCCGCTTAAGCCGCCTGATTCACGCTGATACATGGACTTCAACCCGTCGCGCGCCAACGTCGTATTGGTGACGATGATGCCGTCCATCTTCGCACGCAGGATAACTTCAATGGCATCGTCCAATTCAGATTCGGTCAAATCAGGCGCGAGCTTCACGAGGACGGGCATCCGCTTCTGCAATTTTTCCTGCTCGATCACGCGCTGCGCATGGACTTGGGCAAGCAGTCCCTCCAGCGCATCGCGTCCCTGCAACTGGCGCAATCCCACTGTGTTGGGAGAACTGATGTTGATGGTCAGATAATCGGCAAAGGGAGCAAAGTCTTGAATGAGAGAGACATAATCCAACACGGCTTCCTCATTCGGTGTGGATTTGTTCCTGCCGAGGTTCACACCTACAATGGTCGGTTGTCGTTTGGGCATGATGCCTAACATGCGCTGAAACAGGTTGATATTATCCACAGGTTTGATGCGCCTGCGGACAAAATCCGCGCCTCGTCCGGGGAAGCCCATGCGGTTGATGACGGCCTCGTCCTCAAGCAAACGGAAGATGCGCGGCTTCGGGTTGCCATCCTGCGCCAAAGGTGTGACCGTGCCCACTTCCACGTGACCAAATCCCAGCGCGGCAAGACCCGCCACGGCCACGCCGTCCTTGTCATATCCAGCCGCCAGACCCACAGGATTCTTGAAGCGCAAACCAAATACATCCACCGGTTTTTCGGGCGCGTTATACATTTTGCGCAAGGTCCAATTCAATAGCGGGGCAGCGCCCGCAAGACGCAGAGCAAAAAGAGTGAGCGCATGGGCGCGCTCAGGGTCCAGGCGAAAAAGTAAGGGACGGAGGAGGGGATACACTATCGCGCCTTTTCGCCTTTCTTCACCATCTCGATGGTCTTTAGGATGCGGCGCTGACGGGTCTCTTCCTTTTTGGCTTCGTTGATCCACATCACATATTCGCGTTGATGGGTGTAGGATAGTTTGTCAAAGAATGCTTTGGCTTGCTGGTCCTTTTTCAGTTCCTTCAACAAATCCTTTGGGATCTCAATCACGCGCGGTTCGGCGTCTGCCTCCACGACGATCTTGATTTCATCGCCGAATGTTTTCCCGATCTGCTCACGGATGGATTTCAGGATGATGAAGATGTGCCGTTCGCCGCCCATGCGCGTCAACATGCCGCGATAGGGAACGCCCTCGATCATGGCTTTGGCCCTGGGCTTTTTCGCGCCAAACGCGTCTTCCACATCGAAGGGGACTTCCACGAATGCCCCGCCTCCGCCCGCATCAATGATGGTCGCTTTGAAGGTGTGTTTTTTATTCATGTTTATCTTCCCTCATACCGCTAACTTCAACTTTTTCTTTTATTTCTGCTTGTTCAAACAATTGCAGGTAAAAATCCTGACGAGATAAACCAGATGTGTCACGAAGCTCCATTAATTCCTTGCGTGTCATTTTCTCTGGCATGGCGGGGAGTTTGATCTCCTGTAAAACTGCCACACCGCTTATACCTGCAATCACATCTTCAATTCGTCTTTTATGCCCTGCCGAAAGCGGACTTGGAATCTCATCAAAAGCAAACCATTCAACAGCAATGGTCTCGCCTTCCTGACATTTTATTTCGCCCCCGATTGGTTTTGCAGCAAACAAGACAGCGTGAACAGGAGACATATTGCTTAAACGCGAATAGACACCCACCAGCCTTGTCAATTCAACATCCAGCCCTGTTTCCTCTTTCGTCTCACGGATTGCCGCTTGGGCGATACTTTCCCCTTCTTCCACTCCACCGCTCGGCAAAATCCATGTTTCAAAATCCTCCCGCTGTGTCAACAGAATTTTTCCGTCATGCACTACTGCAACATTTACAGCCAATCCTTTCATTTCAACTCCTCATCGGGCGTTTTTGGAAAAATCCTTCTCCACCTTCCCATCTGTGCCGCCTCTTATTTTATCTCCCAATAGACAGTCGTTTCGCCCGGGTTGTAAGGGATTTCTATGGCAACATTCCCGTGTTCATCATCGCTGTTTTTTCCCGGCTCACTGACAGACCTGGTTTCAAGAGCGCCCTTCAGCCAAAGCACGTAAATAGTTCCGCAGGAATTTCCCAGGTTGATGTCAAACCAGCCTTCATTGGCTTCCTGGACAAAATTATCATGTTCATAAACAACGCCTTTCGCCTCTCCAGGAATACTAAACATGACGCTCACTTTTTCGTTCATGATCTCCTCCTGAGGCTCGCGCGTTCCATTCGAATTCAGGTCATTCCATACAAGAACCTTTACCCTGGATAACTGCTGAACCGCACTGGCTGGCCAAAAGCCAAACTCAGCCTTATTCGCACTTGTCATATCCTGAAAAAGACGGGTGGTGGAATAATATCCGCAGGGAGGAACCACGCTGACATTGAAATAATGTGTATACCCGACGGAAAAATCCGCCCGCCCGTTTTGATCCGTCAGGTTAACCTCCCGATACCGACTTCCGTGCCTGTTCCACTTTGCGATAACCAACGTGTTCGGCAAAGGCTGGTAGTCCTCGGGGAAAATCCCTTTCCCGCTCTCGTCAACAAATGCAGTGATGACTACACTGACATCCTTGTTTGTCGCCGTGACCGGGAGACACGCCAGGATCGCGCTCAACAAAATCCCCAAAAATAGTATTTTTTTCATTTCGCTCCCTTCAAAAACTTCCTCGTCTCGTCAATTTTGCCCCGTTCCACCTTCCCCGTTTCTTCCCAATGATCCAGCAATTGACCAATGGTCAGCGCCGCGCGCATGGAATACCCTGCCTGTGCGAATGTATCTCATTCTTCTTCTTGCGACAATAAATCCGCGTCTATCAAATCCTGTGGACGACCTGCCGCGCGTTTCGAAGCAATTAAATCCTGTTTTGAAATGAACAAGACCTTCAACCCTTCGAAATCAACCTCCTCGCGCCTTTTCCAACAGTGATCGAATTGAACTCCAGGAATTCCCATCAATATATCCACCCGAACAGGAGGCACACCCATTTGAAAGAAGAAACCTTCTTCCGAAAAATCCTTGGCGGTGAGCCCGGCAAGTGGAGCGCCAAATTCCTTTAATGCTTTATAGACCGCTTCGGCATTGGTGGAATCCGTGCTGATCATAAGGTCGAGGTCCTTGGTAAAGCGCGGTTCGGTATATTGCACAACCGCATACCCGCCAATGACAAGATACTTAACGTTGTGGTCGTTGAAAATGAATAACAGATCGCTGAAGTCTGAGTTGACGAACATCGCGCCCTTTGACCTTCATGTAGTGAACAACCAATTCCCACGAGGCATCGAAGCGGGCTTTGGCGGGCTGCGCCTGCCAGAATTTCAGGTCAAATGACCTGTCCAATTCTTTTAATTTGCCTCTACGCTCAAGAAAATTTTTTCTCATATGCATCTTTATAACATATTTTCAGTACTTCACGAAAGCGCGTAATTGGCGTGTGCAAGCAAACCATGTCAGGTGACTTGCTCCCTGCGCCGTACCCATTCTGGGCACTTTCCCCGGCGCAGGATTTCCCTCGCAAAACGCCGCCGAGGATGTATGCCCAGATATGGGTACGGCGGCTTGAGCGACTGCCG
>JAUXWL010000196.1 GCA_030680155.1 Anaerolineales bacterium | reverse complement strand
GAAAATCCGTGAAATCCGTGGCAGAATCTTTGCGTTGCTACAGACTCCACGGTTTACTGCGGTGATACCGACGCCTTTGGCTGTATAATTTTTGAATTGTAGACACTGGCGTGATTAGCGAAAGGAAACATCATGGCGCGCAAAATCTTTACCGGCATCTTAATCGCATTGAGTTCGCTTCTTCTTATTCTCAGCCTGGTGGGAATTGTCCTGGCCTGGGTGTACAACGAACCGCTTACGCGCGAAGCGCTCGCCAGGCTGCAGTCCGTAGACTCGGAATTGCGGCAGGTGGAAGTCACCCTGAAGGATTCAAAATTGGAATTGGAACGCACCCTGCGGATTGTGAATGCCACGGAGGAGGCGTTGAGCAGGTTTACGCTTAATAATCCCCAGGTTTTTTTTGAAGATGTGCAGTCTACTCTGGACGAGGGAATTGTTCCCGAATTGGAAACTGCAAGGGAGAGGCTCATTGCCGCGCGGGACTCGCTTGAACAATTAAGAGTGACCCTCTTTGGACTTAATTTGATCCCGTTTCTTCAGATCAACATCCCGGATAAAATCCTGACAGATTTGATCGCTTCCGCCGATTCGCTGCAAACGGAAATCGAGGATGTGAGCGCGCTTGCAAAACGCGCGTCCATGTTTCTGGACGATGCGTCCTACCTGTTGGGCGGCGATTTCAGCGAGACGCGGGAAAGTTTGGAATATTTTCTGGCTCAGATTGACATCTATCAGGAAAAGGTGGACGGTTGGCGCGCGCAGGTTGACATGTTGATCGAGTCTGCTCCCGGCTGGATCGACAACGCCTCCCTCTCGCTGACAGTTGGTCTGCTCTGGTTTGCATTCTCTCAGTTTGGGCTGTTTCTGCACGGGCTGAGTCTGAGGCGGGGGGATGATCCGCTCGAAGTGTTGCGGGAAACCTTCAGGAAGCCGCCTTCGTAAAGAATAAAAACAAAACGGCGCAAAGCTTCTCCTTGGCGCCGTTTTGTTTTAACGGCTCTCCCGTTTTTAACGGGAAAGCCAAAACCTTAGCCGCGGATTACGCGGATTCACGCGAATTTTCCTTTTCAATCCGTGAAAATTAGCGAAATCCGCGGCAGAAGCTCTTGTGAGCAGGCAGTTATCCCGCCAGAAACGGGAGAGCCGTTTTAACACATCCGTCACGCGTACGCGCCGGACCAGGTCTCGAAGCGGCGTCCGTCGTGCTCTTCAGATGTGTAAAAGGTGAGGTAGGTCAGCGCCTGATAGGGCACGAATTTCTGTTCCTTCGGGTTTTGAATGGCCAGGTCGTAATACGAATGCCACGTCCCTGCATTGAAATAGATCTGGCTTTCGGGTTCGTATGTATCACTTAGTTTCATCCCCAGCGGAATGACTTCATAATAATGGGTGTGCCCATATACGATGTGCTGTGCCTTGCCGCTCAGAAAGACAGACTCTTTGAGCGCATGGATTGAAAAGGAATGCTTGCCGCCCCACATCTTTTTGCGCACCCAGACGACCACGTCGTTGATGGTGGCAAAGGATGCCCGCCCTGAAATCTTTACGATCAACTCCATGGCGTCCACCACATCGAAGCGGTAGGCTTTATCCTCCTCGCGCACGAAATCCAATTGCAGGAATTCATCGGCGATGTCATCCCACACGCCTTTCAACTCATCTTCCAACGGGTGCGAACCCGCATAATGACGGATCTGTCCGCTGATCCACAGCGGGGCGGCCAGCACCGGGCGGATGTTGGCGATCTTGCGCAGGCTGTCTACAATGCCTGTGGGCAGCAGGTCGCCATAGCGTTTTTGCACTTCCAGCGGGAAGCGGTTGCACACATCCATGGTGAAGGCATCGCCGACGGTGCCGTGGTCGCGCCCCTTCTCTTTATTGAAGTTGAGCTTGTCGTACATGTCGCCATGCCGCGCATAAACCCGATGATGTTCGAGCAATTCCACGAGGAAGGGAGACTCTTCCGCTTCATACGGGAACGGGGAAACTGGGTTGCTCAACCCCATCCTCTGAATCACCTCCGAGCGGACTTCGTCGAAGGCTGCGCCTTTGAGGTGGTAGTACCAGTCGTGATTGCCGACCAGATAATGGATGCGGACCTTGATGGGAATCTGTTCGCTGCTTTGAAAGTCAGGCACTCCTTTGCTGGTGGCAGGCGCGAGGCGGATCTCCGCTCCGCTGGCGAGGCGGCGTAAGACCTGCATGGATGTTTCGTTGTGATCAAGGATGGCGCGGGTGACTTCGAATAGTTTGGGCGCGTAGTTGGGGTTGCCTGGGTCAGACCAGGGTCGGATGTAGTTTGAATCTCCGGGATGTGTATCAAGCCAGAGCGTGGAATGAAGCGGGTCGAGGATATCGCCGAGCAGGAGGATGTCCATCTCTTTGATGGGGGCGTATTTTCCATCCTTGCGAATGGATGCGAAGCGGGCGGTTTCGGTGAGTCGGCGGGCGAACAGCCTGAATGCGCTGGGTGAGATCGAGTCGGCGGTGGTGCCGTCTCCGAGGTGAAGGTCGCTGATAATGATGAGCATG
>JAUXWL010000191.1 GCA_030680155.1 Anaerolineales bacterium | reverse complement strand
GGAAAGGTCAAAATCTTAGCGTCTTGGCGGCTTTGCGTTGAGATTGTTATAATACCCACGGTCACAAATTGCGCTTTCCACCCTCTGAAAAAGCGCAATTTGTGACCGAGTGCGGTATAGATTCAGATTTGGAATTGCTGCTTTCTGGACGAGCTCCTTGAAACTACGTAAGAGCCTTTATTATTTTCGGTTAACAACATTCAACCGATAGCGGGATGCCTTGAAATAATTCATGGCAAATTTGGCGGCATCTTCGGGATCGTAGGGCGCGCAGCTAAAGACATCCAGATAGATGGCGCGGCTGGCATCTGCAAAGTGGGCGGAGATGAGCGAGGTCTCGATCAGCTGGGTCATGCTGAAGCCCTGCACACGAGGCTCATCACCGAAGAAGACCACCTGTGTTTCTCCATAGCGGCGCATCTTGATCCGATCACAGAGAATCTTCACGAACTCGCGAATGGCATCCGCATTTTGCATGAGCGCAAGGTCACATTCGTACAGGTCAATATTGGACGAGACGCCCCAATTCTCCGATGTATTTTCCTCTTTCGCTTTTAAATCGGCTCCTAAAACGGGGTTATTCATTTGTAAAGTTCCTTCCTAAAAAACTCAGGCAGGGCAAAGGCTGCCCTGTGCATATCAGGATTGATGTATTTATTCTCGCCGGGCGGAAGCGGTGTCGTCAGTCCGTTCTCCCACGGTGTATCGGAAACGTACATGAAACCAATGCCGCCGCCGGGATAGGTGGGGATATTGGCGTAATAATACGCGGGATTCTTCGTCAGCGCCTGCGCGGATTGATAGATGGTCTTAATCAATTCGGTGTCGAAGAAGGGCTGTTCGCATTGGGTGGCGGCTGCCCCACCGGGGACAAGGGCACGCACCATCAACTTGTAGAATTCATCCGAGAAGAGACGCTCCGCCATGCCGATGGGGTCGGTGGTATCCGAGATGATGACATCGAACTGACCGGGATTCTCTTCGAGATAACCGAATGCGTCCCGAACGAGCAGCCTGGCACGAGGATCAGCCCACGGGTCCCCGAAGGAGGCGGCGAAGTGTTCACGGGAGAGGTCCACCACACGCTGGTCCAATTCACAGACGACGGCTTCCTCCACGGAGGGATGTCGCAGAGCCTGTTGCAGTGAGCCGCCATCCCCGCCGCCGACGATCAGCACACGCTTCGGTCTTCCAACCGCGAGCATGGGCACATGGACGATCATTTCGTGATAGCCCATGTTGTCTCGTTCGGTGAGCTGAATGATGCCGTCGAGAATCATCGCATTGCCGAAGAACTCCGTCTCAACAAATTGCAAATGCTGATACGCGGTCTGTTCATCGGCCAGGATGCGCTTGATGCGGATGCCTTTGCGGTAGTAAGGGTGTAACTCTTCTGTGAACCAGATGCTCATTAAGAAATTCCTGACCTACATGGCGTATGCGGCAATGGGGAGTTTGGTTTCAACCGATGCTTCGCGGTCCAGTTTTCGCATCGAAAAATCGTCCGCGCCAAATGCCTGTTTGATGCGCATCAACAGCGGCATCATATCCACGCCAAGGGCGCAGGTAAAAAGGTCTATGGCGCAGTAATTATACTCAGGCCAGGCATGCAAACTCGCATGGGACTCTGCAAGCAAAAGAAAGCAGGTAAAACCATGCGGACTGAATTTAAAAAAGCCTTCATCCACAACCGTCAAACCGCTGTCGCGCACGGCTTGTGAGAACAGCGAGTAGGCCCGCTCGCTATCCATCAGGATCTCAGGGTTGCAGTCGGAGAGGTCAAAAATATAATGCTCTCCAAGTTTCAAATTTGCGTTCACTCACACCTCCGGTGTTAAAAAGTAAAGAACCCGCCTGAAGACACAAACTTTTCATTTCAAAACGATCCGCAGGATGTATCCCAGCGTAACGGGCACCCAAACACCACTAAAATTTCAAATGCTGTTTGGGTACGAGTGAAACGGTCTTCAAGCAGACTCAGCGGCGCAGTTATACTACGCGCCGGCGCAGTGTCAATCTTTTCAACCAGTGAATATTTTTTACTACAACACCTATTTGAAATCAAAATCATCATTGCAGGGTTTCCATAGGTCATAAAGGTGATTCAAAACCGCTTCAGGCAAATGTTTTAATGCAGGCATAAAAACAGCGATAAAAAATATGGAAGTGTGGCTAAATTCAAAACTTCAAGGAGAAAAATGACCGAAGGTTGGAAACCGCTAAATGATGAAACCCGCGGCGCAAGGATGCGCCTGCGCGCATGAACCATATTTATCTGCTCATCGAATTCCTCGATGAGCTTGTTTTTGGCGCAGGGGAAACCGCCTGGCCTTTGCTGCGCAACGACCTGAATCTCACCTACACACAGATTGGGTTGTTGCTCAGTGTGCCGGGCATCATCGCTGCTTTCATCGAGCCGTTCATCGGCGTGCTCGGCGATGTGTGGCGCCGCCGCCTGCTCATCCTCGGCGGCGGCGTGCTCTTCACCATTTCCCTCGCGCTCACCAGCCTGGCCACATCTTTTCTCATTCTGCTGATTTCATTCGTGCTTTTCCATCCATCATCGGGAGCTTACGTCAGCCTCTCGCAGGCAAACCTGATGGATGCTGACGAGTCTCGCCACGAGCAGAACATGGCGCGCTGGACCCTCGCTGGCTCGCTCGGCGTGCTGACGGGTCCGCTGCTGCTCGGATTATTCGTTTATCTGGGATTGGGTTGGCGCGGGATGTACGCCCTGCTCGCTTCACTCTCCGCCCTTAGCCTGCTCATCGCCATTCGCTTTCTCCCCGCCGACAAATCCTCTGCACCCTTCCCATCCTTCAACGATGTCTTCGACGGATTCAAAGCCGCTCTCGCCGCGCTCAAACGTAAAGAAGTCTGGCGCTGGCTGCTCCTGCTCGAATTCGCTGACCTGATGCTCGACGTGCTTTTCAGTTTCCTCGCTCTCTATTTCGTGGATGTCGTCCGCGTCTCCGAATCGCAGGCCGGCATTGCCGTCACCGCCTGGCTCTTCATGGGTCTTGTCACCGACTTCCTCTTCATCCCCTTCATCGACAAACAAACCGACTCAGTCAAGTTCCTGCGCCGCACCGCCTGGTTTGAAAGCATTGCCTTTATCGCCTTCCTGCTTGTGCCGGGCTTCATCCCAAAACTAATTCTCGTTACACTCGTCAACCTCTTCAACACTGGCTGGTATCCGATCCTGCAAGGGCGGTTATACTCGAACCTGCCCGGTCAAAGCGCCAGCCTGATGGCCATCGGCGCAGTCACCACCCCACTCGGCAAATTTCTCCCGCTGCTCATCGGCTTGCTTGCAGACCAATTCGGCTTGCAAAACGCCATGTGGGTTTTATTGCTCGGACCACTCGCCTTACTCATCGGACTTCCGAAAAACCGTCAAAAGTCACAGGTCGAAAGTCAATGACCTGCGACCTTTGACCTGAAACCTGACACATGACCCCTGACACCTCCATCTACCTCCACATCCCCTTCTGCAAACACCGCTGCGCCTACTGCGACTTCAATACCTACGCCGGTCAAGAGTCCCTCATTCCCGCCTACGTGGAAGCCCTCATCAAAGAGATCGAATGGATTGGAAACCAGACAACGCGACCATCCGACTACTCGACCATCCAGACTATCTTCTTCGGCGGCGGGACTCCCTCGCTTCTTTCCGGACCTCAATTTGATTCCATCATGTCAGCTTTATCCTCCGCCTTTACATTATCCGCTGGCGCGGAAGTGACCATCGAAGCCAACCCCGGCACGATCTCCCCCGCCAAACTGGACGCCATCCGCAAGGCCGGCATCAATCGCATCAGTTTTGGGGCGCAGTCTTCCAACACCGAAGAATTGCGCATGCTTGAACGCGAACATGACTTCTTCACCGTCATCGAAGCTGTGTCCACTGCGCGGCAGGCCGGCTTCGACCGCCAAAGTTACGGCGTCAACCTTGACCTGATCTACGCCCTGCCCGAACAGACGCTGAAATCTTGGCAGACCACCGTCAAGCGTGTGCTGGAATTACAACCCGAGCACATCTCTGCGTATGCGCTCACGCTGGAGCATGGCACTCCCTTCGGCAAATGGGCTGACAAAGGATTGCTCCCTCTCCCAGACCCCGACCTCGCCGCCGACATGTACGAGTGGACGATGGAGTTTCTTGCACAGAGCGGCTACGCGCAGTATGAAATCTCAAATTGGGCGAGGAAAGTCAAAGGTCAAAGGTCGCAGGTCAGCGACCTTC
>JAUXWL010000190.1 GCA_030680155.1 Anaerolineales bacterium | reverse complement strand
CCGCTAAAGCGGACTAAGCTGAACTTATCCGAAAAATCGGAGTGCAGACTTTAGTCTGCCTTAGCATTGCGGACTGAAGTCCGCGCTCCGGGAGTTTTCGCGAAGCCCGCCAAATCCCAATTCTAAAAACAAACTTTGAGTGCTCCCTTCCCGCATTTGTCAGACTTGCCAAACCTATAAGACCTGTTAGACTTGAAAATATGCTCATCCACGACCTCGACTACCCCGCCCTTACGAATGTATTAAAAGAATGGAACGAACCCGCCTACCGCGCGAAGCAAATCTGGCAGGGACTGTACCAGCATCTTTACCATTCCCCTGAACAATTTACGAATTTGCCCAAGTCGCTGCGCGAGAAGATGACGGAGAACCTCACCTTCATGCCCTTCTCGGTCAAGGTTTATCAGGACTCTTCGGACAAATCCACGCGCAAGACCTTGTTCCAACTGCCCGATGGGAATTTGATCGAAGCAGTGTTGATGCGTTATGGCGACCCAGCGGACAATCCACAGATCACCGCCGCCGCTCCCCAAAGCGCGAATTTGCGCGGTGCAAAGAATCGCAGAACGTTGTGCATCTCCACCCAGGCAGGCTGTGCCATGGGATGTGTGTTCTGCGCGACGGGTCAACTGGGATTCAAACGCAACCTTTCCAGCGGGGAGATCGTGGCGCAGGTCATGTTTTACGCGCAGATGCTAAAAGAACAAAATCAGGTCGTCAGCAACATCGTCTTCATGGGCATGGGCGAACCCTTCCATAATTACGAGAACACGATGGCGGCAATTGACCGTCTCAACGACTCAGAGGGATACAACTTCGGTGCGCGCCGCTTCACCATCTCAACCGTTGGGCTGGTTCCACAGATCAGGCGCTTTGCCGAGGAACAGCGGCAGGTCAACCTCGCCATTTCGCTCCACGCCGTTGACGATGACGCCCGTACCGAAATGATGCCGATCAACAAACGCTATAAAATTGACGAAGTATTGGAAGCCTGCGCATACTATGTTGCCATGACCAGCCGCCGCGTCACCTTTGAATGGGCGTTGATCCACAGCGTAAACGACACGCCTGAGATCGCCAAAAAACTCGCCTCCAAACTACGCGGGTTGATGTGCCACGTCAACGCCATTCCGCTCAACCCCACCGCAGGATTTGACGGCAAAGCCACCGACCGTCCACGGGCGGATATCTTCAAGGAAACGCTGGAGCAGGCCGGGATTCCATGCACGATCCGTATGCGGCGCGGAATCGACATCAACGCGGGCTGCGGTCAGCTTGCAGGGGCGGAGACGAAATAAAAAAGTGCGTCGGCACCTCACTGGTAGACAGCGTCCATCCCGTTAGGTGCGACGCACCCCGTGTATAGCCCTGTTATAATCCCTCTCACATCCCATTAAACTTGCTCCAATATCATTCGCAAAAAAATAATCCACTTAACCTTAGGTGAAACTCGATGGAATCAAAACAAAACTGGCTGAACCGTCCCATTCATCCCGCTCTGCCTGCAATCACCAATGAGATCGCGCTCTTCGCGGTGGTTATTTTGTTGGCGATCATCACACGCTTCTACGACCTCGAAGCGCGCGTGATGAGTCACGACGAAAGCCTGCACACCTACTTCTCCTGGCTGCTCTATCGCGGGCAGGGCTACACACACTCCCCCATGATGCACGGCCCGTTCCAGTTCCACTCGCTGGCGCTCAGCTATTATCTCTTCGGCGTCAGTGACTTCTCCGCCCGCATCCCTGCCGTATTGTTCAGCATCGGTACGGTGTGGATGGTCTGGTACTGGCGGCGGTATCTCGGCAGGTGGGGAGCGCTCATCGCAGGCATTTTGCTCGTCGTTTCACCATATATGCTGTATTACGGGCGATACGTCCGCAATGAATCCTTCGTCGGCTTTTCGGGCATTGTCATGCTCTACGCCATTCTCCGTCATCTTGAAGTCGGCGGCAGGAAATATCTGTATCTGCTCGCGGGCGCGCTTGTCCTGCACTTCACCTCAAAAGAAACATCCTTCATCTACACCGCACAGGCATTGATCTACCTCGCTGTGTATTTCATTGTACAGGTCACCAAACAACCCTGGAAAAATGCCGGGCGGGAATATCGCACTTTCATCATCTCACTTAGCGTGATGATCCTGCTGGCAGGTGTTGCTGTCGGATACGGACTTTACACACATGAAGAGAGTACCCTGGCAGGGAACGAAACCGCCGTCCCCATCAACCCGGAGGAAATGGCTGCGCCTCTCGCCGCACCCGAGCCTGCCCTTGCTCCCCTGACAGTGACCTTCGCCGTAGCAGCGTTCATCGCCTTTCTGGTCGCCGCTTTCTACCTCATCAGCGGCTACACCTGGGAACGCATCCGTAACGAACGCTCCTTTGACCTGCTGATCGTAACAGGCACGCTCGTCCTGCCACAACTCTCTCCCTTTTTCCTTAAAATATTCGAGTCATCACTGAATGTCACCATCCCCACTTCAGCGGGTGAAGTCCAGTCCATGGGCGCGGACATGCGCTCCATCCTCATCATTGGCGGCTTCCTGCTATTGACGTTTATCCTCTCTACAGTGGCTGGGCTGCTCTGGAATCCCGATAAATGGTGGAAGACCGCCCTCATCTTCTGGGTTCCGTTCACCATTCTCTATACCACCATCTTCACCAACAGCGACGGTTTCTTTACTGGCACCATCGGCTCGCTCGGCTACTGGATCGTCCAACAAGATGTGGAACGCGGCAGCCAGCCCTGGTACTACTATCTGCTCGTGCAAATTCCCATGTACGAATTCCTGCCCGCGCTTGGATTCATCCTTGCGCTCATTCTCGGTGTCCGCAGAAAACCGACTCCCAGTTTGGAAACGAGCAGGGAAAAAGAAGAAGTCATCCTCCCGTACGAACAGGATGCGGAAGAAAATAATTTCAGCAATACCTTCAGCCTGCTTGTATTTTGGATCATCCTGAGTTTTACCGCCTTCTCCTACGCGGGCGAACGCATGCCCTGGCTCACTTATCACATGGCATGGCCCATGATCCTCATCACAGGCTGGGCGCTGGGACATATCATCGACACCACAGACTGGGCAAAACTGAAAGAGCAGAACATCCCGCTCACACTCGCATCCCTGGCGATCTTCATCATCAGCACAGGACGGGCATTCCTGATCTGGAACGGACCCACCCGCCCGTTTCAGGGTCAGGGATTGGCACAACTACAGTCGACCAATGCCTTCCTCCTGCCGCTGGTTGTTGCCATTTTGAGCGCCATTGCAGGTGTCTACTTCCTGCGTGAATGGACCTTCAGAGATATGAAGCGCGTCTTCGTGTTAGTGCTCTTCAGTTTCCTCGCCGTGCTCACCGCCCGCGCCTCCTTCCGCGCCAGTTACAGCGCCTACGATCAAGCCACTGAATTCCTTGTCTATGCGCACGGCGCATCGGGCATCAAGGAAGTCATCGCGCAGGCCGAGGAAATCTCCAAACGCACCACAGGCGGCATGGGGATTGCCCTCGCTTATGACGCCTCCGCGCCGGATACAGGCGTTTCCTGGCCCTTCGTCTGGTATCTGCGTGACTTCACCAACCAGCGCGCGTTCGACCAACCCACCCGCACCTTGCGCGATTCCGCCGTCATCATCGTGGACGAAAAGAATTTCGACAAGATCGAGCCTGCCATCGGTCCCGGCTACTACCGTGTGGATTACATCCGCATGTGGTGGCCCATGCAGGATTACTTCGGCCTCGTCAGCAACCGCGACCCCGAAACCCCATTCCCCGAAGATTACGCCTGCAACGGTGTGATGAGTTTCCTGAAATTACGCAAATCGAGGGACTACTCAAGATTTTGCGAAGGCTTCACCAACCCGCAGATCCGCGCAGGTATCATTCAGATCTGGTTGAACCGTGATTACTCCGTCTACGCCCAGTCCAAGGGAGGACGCCCCGATTTGGAAGTTGCCACCTGGTCACCCGCGGATAAAATGCGCCTCTACATCAGGCAGGATGTTGCTTCACAGATCTGGAATTACGGCGTCTCTCCGAACACTGCCCTGCTTCCGCAAGACCCCACCGAGGGCAAGTACACCCTGCTATCCGCCAATTTGATGTTCGATGCGATGCAGGCAAATCCCGTTATCTTCAATGCGCCGCGCTCGCTGGCTTTCGCAAAAGACGGATCAGTCTACGTGGCGGATTCGCGCAACCATCGCGTGCTGCATTTGGATATGCAAGGCAACGTCCTGCACGAATGGGGTTCCTATGCCGACGGCGTCAATATACCAATTGGACCCGGCGCCTTCAATGAGCCGTGGGGCATCGCAGTGGGACCGGATGGTTCAGTCTATGTGTCAGATACCTGGAATCACCGCGTTCAAAAGTTCACAGCCACAGGTCGCTTCGTAAGAACGTGGGGCGTGTTTGGACAGGGCGAAACACCAGACTCTTTCTACGGCCCGCGCGGATTGGCGGTGGATGCGTCAGGGAGGGTGTATGTCACAGATACCGGGAACAAGCGCATCGTCGTGTTTGATGCGGACGGGAACTTCGTCGCCCAGTTTGGCAGCGCAGGCTATGAACCCGGTCAATTCGATGAGCCTGTTGGCATCGCCATTGATAAAAACGGGACGGTGTACGTTGTCGATACTTGGAACCAACGCATTCAAACGTTTATGGCGGTGGATACGGGCGACAGCCTGATCTTCCTGCCTGACAGGCAGTGGGATGTGTACGGCTGGTTCGGGCAATCGCTGGAGAATAAACCGTTCATTGCCGTTAACGACGACCTGCATGTCTTCATCACCGACCCCGAAGGCTACCGCGTGATGGAGTTTGACCCGAACGGCGAGATCGTGCGTGTGTGGGGTGATTTCAGCAACTCCAGTTCCGGGTTTGGGCTTGCCTCCGGCGTGGCAGTGGATGCCGATGGCAACATTTGGGTTACAGACAGTGTTTATAACCGCCTGATGAGATTTACACTACCTTAACAACGATCAAGCGCCTCGAGAATTACGAAGCAATCCGAAATTTCGGATTGCTTCGTTCTTTTAGAGACTGTTTCATAACTCGTAGGCAAAGACCCTAACCTGGACAAGCCAGAACCAAAAAGGAATAATTTTCTGGTGATTACCCACATCTTTTGCGTCTGCCAATTCGGAGCAAAACCTCAGCCACGAATTCCGCGAATTTGCGCGGATTGAACCAAAAAATCAGCGGGAATCAGCGAAATTCGCGGCAAAATGCTCTCATCCTTGCCCTAT
>JAUXWL010000188.1 GCA_030680155.1 Anaerolineales bacterium | reverse complement strand
GGTTGAACGCGCTGGATGATCTTTCCTTCACCATTCGTCCGCGCGAGTTTGTTTGTTTTCTCGGTCCCTCGGGTTCGGGCAAGACCACATTGCTCAAAGCGCTGGCAGGATTGATCCAACCCACCTCGGGCAGTGTGCATTTCATGTATCGTCACCGCCCGAAGATCGGCATGGTCTTTCAGCAAGCCAGCCTGATGCCCTGGCGCACGGTGATGGAGAACATGCAACTCCCTTTGGAGCTGGAAGGCGCGGGTCAGGTCAAGGCGCAGAACAAGGCGCGTGAGATGATCAATTTGGTGGGATTAAAAGGATTCGAAGACTCGCTGCCACGCGACCTTTCCGGCGGCATGGCGCAGCGCGTGGGGATCGCGCGCGCGCTCATCCATGACCCTGACCTGCTCCTGCTCGATGAGCCTTTTGCCTCGCTGGATGCTTTAACCCGCGAACGCATGTGGACGGAGCTTTCCAACATCTGGCAGGCAAAGCAGAAGACCGTCATCATGGTGACGCATTCCATCAATGAATCTTTGTTCCTTGCAGACCGTGTCCTCGTGCTGACCCAACGCCCCGGCAAAATAAAAATGGACATGGAAGTTGACATTCCACGCCCACGCACGGATGACATCCGTTACACAAGTCACTTTGGGAAACTGGCCAAAAAATTAAGGGGAGCGATTGAGTAACAGACGGTGGACGATTGACCATGGTCAACTGTCCACCGTCCCTTGTCACACCTTTGGCATATCCAGCAACAACACTTCCATTAACAATCTCGAATTGACATTGCGGTCCATCTTCTCCAGCGCAGATTCCAACCCGCTGACGACCTTGCGCGCGGTGGATAAGTCCAGCCGCCCGGCGAGGAATTCGATCTCCATGTTGCGGTCAATGTTGATGAGCGGAGTCGATGCGCCCGCCACGCGCAGGAGCACGTCGCGCCAGTACGAGAGCCAGACAAGAATGGTCTGACGCATGACATCCTTATCTTTCGCAAGTTTATCAGCGTATTGAAATTTTGCCACGCGGGGAGCGGGAAGCAGCGTTTGCAAATCGTTGAGACGTTCTTCGCGTTGTTCGAGGACCGTGGCATCGTCCACCATGCGGCGGGCAAAGCCGGGGCGTCCGCCGGAGATGTGGGCAAGCAGGCGGGCGCGGTCCTCGTCCATGCCGCGCTCCATCAAATCCGCGACGATGGCTTCGATGGGCAGTGGTCGCAGGCGCAGAATCTCGCAGCGTGAGACGATGGTTGGCAGCAGTTGCTCGGGGGTATCGGCGGTCAATAAAAGGATGGCGTGTGCGGGGGCTTCTTCCAGCGTTTTCAACAGTGCATTCGACGCGCTGTCGTTGGCTTCCTGAAAGCGCAGAAATACAACCACACGATATTTTGATTGATACGGCTTGAGATTTAACGTCCGCTGTACTTCGCGGATCTGGTCCACTTTGAGCGTGCCGCCTTCTATCGGGAGGTTATCGCCATCCAATGCCTGGATCACGCTCAAATCGGGGTGCTGCATCGCTTCGATCTGTTTGCAGGTGCGGCAGGCAAAACACGGCTCGCCCGCCTTGATGGGCTTTTCGCAGTTCAGGGCTTGCGCGAGGCGCAAGGACAGAGTCCGCTTGCCAAGGCCGGGAGGTCCACAAAAGAGATAGGCGTGGCGAGCCTCTCCGCGTGCAACGTGCTGGCGGAGCATATCCACTGCCCATTCGTGTCCGAGGAGGTTCCAGTTGTCAGTCATTGGGGCAAGTATCAGGGGTCAGGATGCAGGTGTCAAGTGTGGGAAGACTGGTGATTACCCACAAGTCAGTATCTGTCATTTCCAGGTCTCAAAGCCAGAGCATTTTGCCGCGAATTTCGCTAATTCACGCAGATTTTTAAAACCAATTTGCGAAAATTCGTGGAATTCGCGGCTGAGGTTTGGTTTT
>JAUXWL010000167.1 GCA_030680155.1 Anaerolineales bacterium | reverse complement strand
ATTTTGACCTTTCCTCGACGGAATCGGCAAGAGTACCATCTGGCGCAGGGGCAATCCTAAAAAAGCCTTGCGGCGTTGCGTCTTTGCGTTAAGGTTTGGCATCTTTGCCTTCTACACAATTTTAGATTTGGAATTGCTGCTTTATTTCAAGCCTAACTCTTCATCCCCGGCCTTCGCGGATAATCGGGGATATCGCGGCGAAATTCGTATTCCTTGATGATGGATTCGATCAATGCCTTTTGCTGCTCGTTCACATCCTTGAACTCAAACCCAATATTGAAAAATTGCGGGCTTAGGTCCTGTTCACACCAGACCACCCGGGCAGGCAGGGCCATGCGGGAGGATTTCATATTCGGCAGTTCGGGCAGCTCGATCGAAAGCGTGATCTCGGTATCTTTTTGTTGCGCTCTTTCGCTGATAATCATTGCGCCCTGCAAGGTCAGGTCACCGAGATAGCCAAGCAAAAAACCACCGTACAAGTCAAAGACCTGCGTATATGCCATCAAACTTTTGCGCTCTTGTTTACGTCGTTCTCTCATAGGGGCATCCGATGCCTAAGTGTACAGGCCTGCGCCAAAAAGAATCATTGCTGTTTTATGGTAAAAATACGCCATGCGCTGGATATACCTTTCCCCCCATCTTGACGACGCTGCACTCTCCGCTGGCGGCTGGATCTACGACCAAATTCGAGCAGGCAATTCCGTGGAAATCTGGACGGTCATGTGTGGTGTGCCGCCGACCACGGAACTTTCTCCCTTCGCGCAGGCGCTTCATTATCAATGGGGCATGACCACCGCCGAGGAAGTCGTCCACGGGCGGCGGAGGGAGGATGTACATGCTGCTGCCGTCCTCGGCGCGACGACCCATCACTTCGACTTTCCCGATTGCATCTACCGTCAGGGCAGGAACGGGGATTGGCTGTACGGTGACGTTTTTGTAGACCCCCATCCCGACGAAGCGGATCTGCCTGCCCGCATTGCCGAAACCATCTCCGCCCGCCTCAAACCTGACGATAACCTGCTCTGCCAATTTAGCATTGGCAAACACGCAGACCATATCCTCGTCCGCCGTGCGGCGGAGTTGCTGACTCACCCCCTGCGCTATGTGGTAGACATCCCATATCTGTTCAACACACCCGAGCAACTCCCCCCGCACACGGCTGGGATGAAGGCAACTGTCGAACGGGTCAGCGAAGCAGGTTTGGCGTCGTGGCAGGAGGCGATAGAAGCCTATGCCTCCCAAATATCCAGTTTATTTGACAGCCCAGAAGCAATGCGGGAGCAAATCCGTCAATATTGGGCGGAAAATCGGGGAATCCGTCTCTGGCAACCTGCCTAGACAAACCGTACATTACTTTTGGGTCTTGAATCCCGCCTTGAATCATGATATAGTATGCGCGCTTTCCGGAAAAAACCACCGGAAATTTTTAATCATTGCATCTCTCTCGCAGAGGTGCAAAATTCTATTTAGCAGGACAGTACAATGCCAACCAATTTCCTTACCAAAGAGGGTTTTGAAAAATTACAAGAGGAACTGGATCATCTGCGCACCACCAAGCGCCAGGAAGTAGCCGCGCGATTGCATGAAGCAATGGAGGGTGGGGAGTTGATCGAGAACGCTGAATACGAAGCCGCCAAGAACGAGCAGGCTTTTGTGGAAGGTCGTATTCAAGAATTGGATATTTTGCTTGCCACAGCGCAAATTATCGAAGAGAACGGCAAAGGCAAAAAGCACGATACGATTCAAGTCGGTTCGAAAGTGACCATCAAGGAAGGTAATTTCGAAGCCGAGACCTTTATCATTGTTGGCGCGGCGGAAGCCAACCCGCGTGAGGGCAAGATCTCGAATGAATCGCCCATCGGTAAATCCATCCTTGGGCACAAAGTTGGTGAGACCGTGAAGGTGGAAACCCCCGGCGGCACCTACAACGTGAAGATCCTCAAAGTCGGCTAAACAGGACACGACCATTTGCCCCGTGTCCAATTTGCATTGGGCGCGGGGCTTTTTATATTCCCTCTCCCCAACCCCTCTCCCACTGGGAGAAGGGCGCAGGGGTGAGGGGAACGTAAGGAAACATCATGGCAGAATACAACTCCCTCGAAAAAATTCGTTTGCAGAAAGTGGAAGAACTCCGCGCCGAAGGCGTGGAGCCATACCCCACCCGCGCCCAACGCACACATACCAGCGCGCAAGCCATTGCTGAATTCGAAGCGGACGAGACCCGTGAAGTGAAAGCGACGCTGGCAGGACGCATCCGCTCGATGCGCCCCAAGGGAAAATTGACCTTCGCCCACATCGAAGATGGCTACGGCAAAGTGCAGTTGTTCCTGCGCGTGAATGAAGTGGGTGAAGCCAATCTGGGTTTTTTCAACAGGATGTTCGACCTCGGTGATTTTGTAGAAGCGACGGGTGTGATGTTCCGCACCAAGGCTGGGGAAGTCTCGCTGCATGTCCGCGACTTCAAACTGCTCGCCAAATCCATTACCCCTCTCCCCGCTGACAAAGACGTAACTCAGGAGGATGGCACGGTCGTCCGCCATGCCACGTTGGACGATCCTGAAATCCGCGCCCGCCAACGCTATGCGGACCTGGCCGTCAACCCCGATGTGCGTGAGACCTTTCGCAAACGCGCGAAACTCGTCAAATCATTGCGGACTTTCCTCGATGACCATGACTTCCTTGAAGTGGAAACGCCCATTCTCCAGCCGTTGTATGGCGGAGCGGCGGCGCGTCCGTTTGTGACACATCACAACGAACTTGAGCAGGATATGTACCTGCGTATCTCGTTCGAGTTGTATCTCAAACGTCTGCTCGTGGGGAATATGGAACGCGTCTACGAGATCGGACGTGACTTCCGCAACGAAGGCGTGTCGTTCAAGCACAACCCCGAATTTACGCAGTTGGAATTCTATTGGGCCTACGCGGATTATTTGCAGGTGATGGAACTCACCGAGCAGATGGTCTCCTATGCTGCCGAGCAGGTGACAGGTTCCACCAAGGTCAAGTTTGGCGAGCATGAACTGGAATTCAAACCGCCGTGGAAGCGCATCGAAATGCGTGACGGCATCCTGGAAACCAGCGGCATTGATATCGCCGAGTACAAAACTGCCGAGGCGTTGCTCAAAGCAATTAATGAGAAGCAACCCAAGGCGGCGCCTGACCCGAAATCCACGCGCGGCAAGCTGATTGATTTCCTGCTCAGTGAATATCTTGAACCCACCCTCATCCAGCCGACTTTCCTTTACAACTATCCGCGTGATATTTCGCCGCTGGCGAAATCCATGCCCGGCGACCCGCTCACGGTGGAACGCTTTGAAGGCTACGTGGCAGGTTTTGAGTTGTGCAACGCCTTTACCGAGTTGAACGATCCGCTCGATCAGGAGCAGCGTTTCCTCGAAATGGGGCGCGACTACGAAGCCGACGACGAGGAAAAACACCCACTCGATGAAGATTACCTGCGTGCCATGCGCTACGGCATGCCGCCCAACGGCGGCTTCGGCATGGGCGTGGACCGGCTGACGATGGTCTTCACGAACAAGCACTCCATCCGTGAGGTGTTGTTGTTCCCGGCGCTGCGTAAGGAAGAGTAAATTTAGAGGCGGATGAAAGTCCGCCTCTTTTTATTTAGTCACCCCCCGATTACAATCGGTTAAATCCACTCCTAAAGGTGACCCCGATGAACTTCTCCACTGTTCGTGAATTCGCCATCCAACTCGACTCACAGGACAAACTCGCTTCCTTCAGAGAGGCGTTTGTCATTCCCGACCCAAGCCTGGTCTACTTTGACGGCAACTCGCTTGGCGCGATGCCCAAAGCCGCGCAGGAAAAATCGCGCCAGATTGTGGACGAGCAATGGGGCGTGGACCTCATCCGCGGCTGGAACAAAGGCTGGTGGGACGCTCCCTCCCGCATCGGCGACAAGATCGGCAGGATCATTGGCGCGGCAGCAGGACAAACCCTCGTCGGTGACACCGTCTCGCTCAACCTTTTCAAACTCGCCACATCCGCGCTTACCTATCAACCTAATCGCACGCGCATCATCACCGACACCTTCAACTTCCCCTCAGACCTTTACATCTTGCAAGGCATCAATAACCTTTTGTCCCCCTCTCCCTCTGGGAGAGGGGCTAGGGGTGAGGGCGCTCCCTCCCCCAGCTTGGAGGAGGGCAGGGGTGGGGGCACTCCCTCCCCCAGCTTGGAGGAGGGCAGGGGTGGGGGCACTCCCTCCCCCAGCTTGGAGGAGGGCAGGGGTGAGGGCACTCCCTCCCCCAGTTTGGGGGAGGGCAGGGGTGGGGGTAGCAAATACGAGATCATCCGCATCGGCGCCAGCGACAACGACATCACCCCCGACCTCGCTGCCCTTGAAGCCGCCATCAACGAGAACACTGCGCTGGTCACGCTCTCGCATGTTGTCTTCAAAAGCGGATACATGTACGACATGCAGCGCATCACCGAACTCGCCCACAAAAAAGGCGCGCTCGTCCTCTGGGATCTCAGTCACTCCGTCGGCTCCGCCCCCGTCCACCTCGACGATTGCAACGCAGACTTTGCCATCGGTTGCACCTACAAATATCTCAATGGCGGTCCCGGCGCGCCCGCATTTTTATACGTCAACAAAAACATTCAAGAAAAACTTTCCTCGCCCATCTGGGGTTGGTGGGGTCAAAACAAGCCCTTCGACTTCGACCTCGATTACACCCCCGCGCCTGGCCCGCAGCGCTTCATGGTCGGCACGCAACCCATGATCTCCATGCTCACGATGGAAGCCGCCCTCGAACCGACATTGCAAGCCGGCATGGAGTCCCTCCGCGAAAAATCCATCTTGATGACAGACTACGCCTCCTTCTTAACGGAGAATTGGCTCGTCCCCTTCGGCTTTTCCCTCGGCTCCCCAGTTGACTCTGCCATGCGCGGCTCGCACATCTCCATCCGTCACCCCGAAGGCTACCGCATCAACCGCGCCCTGATCGAAGAGGTGAACGTCATCCCCGACTTCCGCGCACCCGACAACCTGCGCTTGGGATTTGCTCCGCTCTACCTCTCCTTCGCCGACCTCTGGGAAGGCTTCGACAGAATCCGCCGCGTGATGGAAGAGAAACGATACGAGAAATACCCGAAGCAAAAGTTGGCTGTGACCTAATCTGACCGTGGACAATGGACGATAGACCATCGAAACATCACAAACCCGAAGGGTTGGTATATTTATAGATAACGATAAATTTGAAGATCAACCCAGAAGGGGTGTCATAGCTGGCGCTGCTATGCCATCCCTTCGGGATTTGTATTTGTGTTATGTTTACCATAATTGTTACATCCCTTCGGGACTTTTGCATGGCATCTAACATTACAGCGCAAAGTCAGGCTCAAAGCCGCCGTACCCATATCTGGGTATACATCCCCGGCGGCGTGTTGCTGGAAAACGCCTGCGCCGGGGAAAGTGCCCAGAATGGGTACGGCGCAGGGAGCAACCGGGATTTTTGCATGGCATCTAAAACCACTCGCATCATTCAACACCCCTTCGCTTCGCTGATTCAGGGAGCGCGTTTGGATTCATATCGGGAAGATGGGCAAAACATCGAATTGCAGGTCAAAGGGTTTCAGCTCATATCATCAAAATTGTTTGAACGGGATGGAAAGCTAACTGAAAAAGTACGTGGAAAATTAATCCCGTTGAAGTTGACGTTTTCCAATGTCTCAGATTTGAAACGGGATGATTTTTTTGTATCTCTCAAAAACTACGCTGAAGATGATATATCCCGAACAATTGCCTATATGTACTCATGGCGGCAACCAAAACAACGAGATATCTTCCACATGTTTGGCTTGCGGCTCCCCGTCGGTGCGGATATAAGTTTTTATGCGGGGGGCGTGGAATGGAAAAAACAACGCAGTGGAAAATCGTTTGAAATTGAGCGTGATTGGTCCCCTGCGCCTCCCATGCCAGGCAGGTTGGTTCCACAGCCGAAATCCTTGCAGCGTCAGTTTGGCGGAGACCCGATTACGATACATTTGGATGGCAAATCCCGCCACCGTCATCTCTTTATTGGCGGGTTGGATATTCAGCCTGCGAAACGCCCGCGAGTAGATGCTGTCCTTAACCTCGGCGAACGTCCCAGCCGCTGGGGGAAGGAGGGGAAACCGATCAATCCCAATGACCGCTCAGTGGAACATGGCGAAGGTTCTTATGGGATGACAACGGCACAATTACGTGACGAAGCGAATTGGGTGATCGAACGATTACAGCAAAACCAGCGGGTACTTGTCCATTGCGTGGCGGGGATGAACCGCTCAGTGACAATTTGTTGCGCCGTGTTGATCTTGCTGGAAAGGCTGAGCGCAGACGATGCGCTTGCTCGCGTTCGGGAGCATCACCCGTGGGCGAGACCCGATTCCCATCATTGGCTGGCTTTGCGTTGGCTGGCGAAAACAAAAAAGAAAAAATAATGGAATCCAAACCCGACACCATCAAAATCTCTGCATCTCACAAAGAGGAAACCCTCGCCACGCACGCCGACCTGCATGTGACAATCAAACGCGATGGGGAAGAAGCCAAAGAGGTGAATCCAACCCGTCGAAGCAGTGACCAGTTTTGAGGTACGTCTTGAGGCGGTTGCTTTGCAAGAGTCCATAAAATAAAAACATCCACGCTTGCGTGGATGTTTTTATTTTATGGACTCTTTGTTTTGATTATTTACGGGCAAGCGCCACAACGGATGTGCCGTCGGCAGAGGAAAGTGTCAGTGTGTCGCCGTCTGATTGGATGGTGAGAGTTTTGTCGCTGAAACTTCCGAGCACAGCGCTTTCCTGTTCATTGACATCTTCGCAAAACATCATGGTGGATACGATGGAACCAATGGTAATGGTATCCCCGCTCACGGTGTACTCTGCGCCGAAGGAGTTACAGCCAACCGTCCCGCCGAATTGACCATCCGCGCCAAAGTTGATCGAGGTTTCCACGTTGGGCAGGGCAGGGGTGGGGGATGAGGCGTCTCCATACGAAACGAGCGTCCATTCGCCTTCAAGGGAGGCGGTATTTCCTGAACAGGCAGACAGGATCAAGAGGGTTAGTAATAACAAGAATGTTTTTTTCATCGTGGTTTCCTTTTGTTTTGCGCTCATAAGTCATTTCAAGGAGCTGAGCCATTTCCGTTCGGTTTCGCCTCGAAAATACGGCTCTTTCTGGACAGCAATTCCAAATCTAAAATTGTGTAGAAGGCAAAGATGCCAAACCTTAACGCAAAGACGCAACGCCGCAAGGCTTTTTTAGGATTGCCCCTGCGCCAGATGGT